>DGUG01000075.1 GCA_002394535.1 Lachnospiraceae bacterium UBA4316 | reverse complement strand
GTCCCTGTGAGCAGAAACCGAAGCATCCTACCTGATTAACTGTTGCCTTGTCAGAAAGACCCTTAGCCTCAAGGACTTCCTCGAACTTCTTCATGATCTCCTTGGAATTGGATGACAGACAGCCTGTACCACCGCAAAGAACAATGTGACGCTTGTCGTCCATGCCCTTGAGCTTGTCATCGAGGCACGCTGTGCATGATGCGCACTTCTGCTCGAGATCTGCTACTGATGTAATCTTCGTCATACAGCAGCCTCCTTTCTGTAGGAATCGATGATCCCTGCAACCTGACCTACCTCAACCTTAGGGTAAACCTTGCCATTGATGCTTACTGCAGGTGCAATACCGCAGGCACCGATGCATCTCAAGGCGTCGAGAGTAAACAGACCGTCCGCACTCGTCTCGCCGGGTTTGATGCCCAACAGCTCAGAGAACTTATCGATAACGTTCTGAGCCCCCTTAACATAGCATGCCGTACCAAGACAGCATCCTATAACGTACTTTCCCTTCGGCGTTAAAGAGAAAAATGAATAAAAAGTGACAACTCCATAGATCTCAGCAACCGAGATACCGGTCTTCGCAGAAACCAGCTCCTGAACTTCAAGCGGAATGTAACCGTATTCGTTCTGGATATCGCTGAGGATCATCATGAGGGGAGTCTTCTCATCTGTGTATCTGGCACAGATTTCCTCAATCTTTGCTGCAGCAGCAGCATTCAGCTTCGCCATACTTGCCTCCTGTAAAATGTTGTTGTGGATCAGAGTTTGAGAACAGAGATATCCTCACCAAACATGTCAGCAATATTTGCATGCGAAGTTATGGTCAGAACCCTATCCTTCTTATGAGCCATGATATATTGTATCACATTAATAAGATTTTGTTCATCAATTCCTGAGAAAGGTTCATCCATTATTAACAAATCCGATTCAGCAAGAACTGCTCTTGCAATACAGACCCTCCGGCGCATTCCTCCGCTTAATTTGCTGACTTTCTTACGGGCAGCTCCCAAGGGGAGGATCTTATCAAGTTCCTCCCGTATATTTCCTGTTATTCCGCAAGCTTTGAGGTTGTCTTCAGCAGACAGGGATTCGATAAGGCGGTCCTCCTGAAAAACAGCTGATATTCTGATGTTTTGGGGGTCGACCGTGCCCTGATCCTGTTTAACAAGACCCATGATAATGTTAAGGAGAGTTGTTTTCCCCGAGCCGGAAGGACCTGCGATCTGGTATATCTTTCCGCTGTCGAGGGTGGCAGAGAAGTTCTCGATGACCTTGAGATCCCCGTAGCTTTTGCTAATGTTGCGAAGTTCTATCCTCATTTTAAGACCCTCCGCGCCGCTAATGCTATCAGCTTCTCACAGAGAAAAGCCAGCAGTACGGCCATTGCCGTCCACGCGAAAAGGTCAGCGGTGTCGATGTAGACTTTCGACAGGTATATATTGTTTCCGACCGAATTCAGGGGACGGGCAATAACTTCCGCTGCAATGCCGCTCTTCCACGCCATCCCGCAGGAGAGTTTGAAGGCTCCCGCAAGAAAGGGTTTAAGTGACGGAAGATAGATATACAGGGCGATCTTGCTGTCTCTCATCCTGAAAATACGGGCCATTTCGAGCAGCTTTGTGTCGGTGGACCTAAGTCCCTCAAGTGTATTGATATACATCATCGGGAATACGACAAGAGCCGTTACGAACAGGGAGAGGAGAGGCGCCCCGAACCAGATCAGCAGAAGGATTACGAAGGACGCTACCGGTATTGATTTGATGACCGATACAACAGGGGAGATGAATTCCTCAAAAATCTTTATCCTGCAGGAAATATACGCAAGAATGATCCCTATTGCAGACCCTGCGATAAAACCGGATAAGATGCGAAGTGATGTAAGTGCAATGGAAATCCAGAAACTCCCTGTCACCGAAAGCGCAATAAGAGCCTTCCCGGTCTCATACGGACCTGCAAGAAGGATCTTATTGTTGACTATCAGTGAAATGACCTGCCAAATTACAAGCCAGGCAACGATAAAGATTATCTTCCTGAATCTGTCAGCCTTCATAATAGAAGTCTTCGCCGGGCATAGCACCGCCTATTGACTTGGGGTTGGCATTGAAGAGTGTGGTAAGGTAGCCCTCGAGAGGAGCTTTTATACCGTTTCCGCTCATGCATACGATGTTGCAGAGGGGGATAGCCTTCTTCGCAACCGGTTCTTTGGCGATTATGCCGAGTTCTACTGTTTTTGCAGCAGTCGTGTCAAGATCTGACGATGCTTTGTCAGCACTTATCTTGTGGTCTTCTATAAAACGGTCAACGGCTTCCTTATTCTGTTCGATGAATTCCTTGCGTGCTACGGTCACACCTGTAATAAACATCGAACCGTTGTTAAGGTCTGACCATGTATCATTAAGTGAGAACGCGGTATTTACACCTTCGATCTGCACTGTGGCAGCTGTTGCCGCAGGCTGGGGAAGGATAGCGATCTGATCCTTATCCTGTGACAGCGCAGCGATCACTTCCTGACCGTCTGCCTTGAAGTCCAGAGTAACATTCTCAACGTTATACTGGTCGAGCAGGTAGTTGACCGCATACTCAGGAGTTGCGCCCTGACCTGTTGTGATGACGGTCTTGCCTGACAGATCATTGATACCCGTGATCGATGTATCTCCTGTTACGCAGTATAAGACACCCAGAGTGTTGATATCGATAATGCGGATCCCGCCGTTTGTTTTGTTGTAGAGACTTGCTGCAAGGTTCGCCGGGATCAGAGCGATATCCAGATCTCCTGCACCGATCTTGCTTGCTATCTCGTCGGGCTGTGTTGCCATTGTAAATTCGTAGCTGTCTTTATTATCGTTCATCATATTTGCGATACCGATCGTGGTGGGACCGGACAGGGAACCTACGCGTACTGCTGCCTTTTTCTCCCCTGCACAACCGGAAGCCATAAGGGCTGTCATGATCAATGTGAGGGTAAGTGCCATAAATCTTTTCATTTTGTATAGACCTCTTTCTAACTATGCTTAAAGCCACAGGATTATAGCACAAAATCCTCCGGAGCAGAATCACTGTTTTGTTAATTGTGACAAAAATGCGAAGTTGTTTATGAAACGTTAACAAATGAGATTGATTTGATTAAACCGCAGCGATATAATTGCTTTGAATTTATAAGGGATCAAACTGATTTGGAGGTGTTACGGATCATGTTTAGTAAAAAAATCATTGCGCTCGCTACGTGCGTGTCTATGGTTATGGGAACAATTCCCGGTATCGTCAGTGCATCAGGATTCGGACATGAAGTCACTGGGATCGTCAGAGCATCGGTTGAGACCAATCCATGGCCTTCCGGAGATGTCACTGAGATAGATAACAGCAGCAATCTGACATTGACTGATGGTAACTACAGACTTACCGGTAATATCAATAAGAAAATCTCCATCAACGGAAATGTCTATCTTGACCTTAACGGCAAGAGTATCAGCAATCCTTCCGGCGATGCGGTACAGGTCAACATCGGCAAAAAGCTTTATCTGTATGATCTGGCTGGCAGCGGAACCATAACCGGCAAGGTAGGGATCAGAGTATACCGTAAGAACGCAGAATTACACATTCAGGGAGGCACTATAACCGGCTGTACGGAGCATGGGATCTTTCTGGAAGGATCATCAGGCAATGCTCCAAGCCTGTATCTGTATGACGGTAAGATCAGCGGCAATACATCTGAAGATAACGGTGCAGGTATAGGAAGTGCTCAGGACTGTCACATTTACATCTACGGCGGCAGCATAGACAATAATATCTCAAAGAAAAACGGCGGCGGTGTTAATTTTGCATATTGCACCGATGGTCGTATAGAGGGAGGAACTATCAGCAATAATACGGCTGAAGGGAACGGCGGAGGCATCATGATCAGCAGTAACGGAGCTCATGTCGATATCAGTGAAGATTCCGTAGTCTCCGGAAACAAAGCAACAAATGGCGGTGGTATCTGTCTTGGTACGAGTTCCAAATCCGCATATAATGTAAAGCTAAACGGCACGGCCGTCACTAACAATGAAGCAACAGAAAATGGCGGTGGCGTCTATATTAGCGAAGGAAAGCTCAAGCTTGAAGGTGCTGATATCAGTGGTAATAAGGCCGGCGGCGAAGGTGGCGGAGTCTATATTCACATGGGAGAATTTCGATTGTCCGGCTCTGTCAAGATAAAGGGCAATAAAAATGATGCCGGTGCTAAGAGCAATGTCTTCCTAGGTGACAATGACTGGGATGTATTCTATTTTGACGGTCCTATGGGCCCTGACACAGACATAGGTGTTACAGCGGTATCAAGGAAGACCTACGAGTGGAAACTGACCAGGAACACATTTGTGAATTATGCGAATCTTGATATGTTCTTCTGTGATGATCCCGGGCATTATCTCAGCATCGAGGATAACGAACTCTGCTACAACGAGAGCAACACGGCAGATCTTGCAGGTTACTCATTGCTCTTGAACGGATATGTGGGCGTGAAGTATTACATCGATCTTGATCCAAGTCTGAGAAATAGTGATACCAAGGTGACATTCAAGCTTGACAGCAAGGTATCAGAGCTTGCTTCCCAGGAAGTTGCTTTCGACGGTTCCGGATCGGAGCAGGTAGAAGGCAAGACTTATTATACTTTCACCTGCTATGTTCCTGCTGCGGAAGTGTATTTGCCTATATCTGCAACATTGAAGAATGGCAGTATCTCGATCAAATTTGATGATTTTACTGTAAGAGATTATGCGCTTTATCTGATTGAGAAAAGTTCCGTAAAGAATAAGACGATTGCTGAGAATCTGATGAATTACGGATACTATTCTGCAAGTTACTTCGGTGTCAGCGGTGCAGATTCATCTGATAAGCTCAATCTTACCGAGCCTTCATGGACAACGAAGGTCACAGTTCCTGAAGGAACGAATATCAAATATTATGGTTCAAGCATATCATTCCTTGAGGGAACGAGAATCAAGCATTATTTCGAGGTGACAGGAGGGGACATAAGTGATTTCAGCTTTAAGATCGGAGACACTTCAGTCGAGCCTGTGAAGAACGGGAAGTATTACTATATTGAGACACCTGAGACTGTCCCGATAAGTGATGCACAGACACCGGTCACGGTTACAGTCAGCGGTAATGACAGTATTGAATTTGATTACAGTCCGGCAAATTATGTCGCTGCAGTCCTTGACAATGCGAAAGCCGACAGCGGGATGATAGACCTTGTAAAAGCTTATTATATGTACTACACCGCGGTAACGCAGTAACAACAGAAGTGGCATTAGGAGAATAAAAATGGAAGACAAAAAAGCAAGTTATGAACCGCTGATCCTGGATATCGTGGCATTTTGCAATGAAGATATCATTATAACAAGCGGTGAACCCACCCGGGGACCGTATGAGGGCACTATTAATTGATAATTGACGTTTTTTGTCGTGTCAGTTATAATATCGCAGTAATTTTCGTGACGAGAGGGGGGATAATAGATGTCTGAGATCAGAGTTAAGGAGAATGAGAGCCTTGACAGTGCACTTCGCAGATTCAAGCGTTCATGTGCAAGATCAGGTGTTCTCGCTGAAGTTCGCAAGAGAGAGCATTATGAGAAGCCTTCAGTTCGTCGCAAGAAGAAGTCAGAGGCAGCCCGTAAGAGGAAGCACTGATAATCGTTTTGTAGTGGAACAAATGAGGATGTCCCGGAAGTGATGATAATCACGGGACATCTTTTTTTGGCTCTTCACGGAACGCTTGGGAACAGATGTAGCTGTTAGCGGTTGCTTGTTTGGATTTTCATAGCAAAATCACCAATTTTTCATAGCAAAGTTATGAAAAAAGCGATGTTTTGTTATGACTCATAACAAAATGGGCAAATCCTCATAACATGTTATGAGAAAACCGTTATTTTGTTATGAGTTTTTCTTCTTTACTTCCGTGTGAAGTTATGTCCGTATAATGGTGTAAATTCAAAAACAAAAGAAAGAGTAATATCATTACCAAGATAAATCACCCCAATAAAATTCTCTACCTTGCTGCACGAATAGCGACTTTCAAGCACAAAACTAGAGAATTCCATTCAAGATTCTCTACCTTGCTGCACAAATAACAACTTTCAAACGCAAAATAAGAGAATCTGATCGACCGATCATCCCAGCCACCGGACATCATCCACCAGTGACTGCTTTATCCCGGTATAATAAAACTACTCTCAACATCACTCTCAGCAAAGTTGAGAGTAATAGCCGATCTTGTTGCGAGTCGCAACAAATACTCATTTTTTGGCTCTTCACGGAACGCTGCGGATGCTTATTTGGGGTTTCATAGCAAAAACACTTATTTTTCATAGCAATGTTATGAAGAAATGCCGTTTTTGCTATGAAAGGCAGCAAATTGACACACGACTACGACACCCCGTGTGTCGCTTGTGGGTGTCGCTTCCCGAGTTAATTTCAGCACTTCACTGCAACTCATGTACATGAAATCGTACATGTTAGAGTGCCTACATGTAATCGGTTTTATATCTACTGTCTCTTCACTGACTAACTGTGCATGAGCGGATGCCTGAAGCGTCAGCTCCGCAACTTGCAGTTTATTCTCAATCCCAAGGAAACCGTGAAGATGAGCCTGCAGAAATTAGAAGCGCCAACCTTTTCGCACTGTCGGGTGCAAAAAGTAGTATAATAGTATGCGGTTAACATATCTGGAGGACATTCAAATGGCAAAAGTAGGTGTATTAGGTACAGGAACGTGGGGCATGGCGCTGTCGCGTGTTCTGGCAGATTCCGGGAAGCATGATGTGACTTGCTGGTCGGCGCTGCCTCAGGAGATCGATTATTTCGTTGCGACGAAGCGTCATCCGAACCTGCCGGGAGTTCCGATACCTGATGAGATCTGTTTTACCAAGGATATAGAGGAAGCTGTAACCGATAAGGATGTGGTGCTGTTTGCGGTGCCGTCCGTTTTTGTCAGAAGTACGGCGGGTAAGGCGGCTCCGTTCCTGAAGGACGGGCAGATCGTCGCAGACTGTGCCAAAGGTATCGAAGAGGGGACAATGCTCTTCCTCACGGAAGTCATCGCCGATGAGGTCTCGAAAGTCTGCCCCGGCAAGAAGCTCCGCCTCGTCGCCCTGTCCGGCCCCTCGCACGCAGAGGAAGTCGCCGTCGACATCCCGACGAGCATCGTGTCGGCATCCCCCGACATGGAAGCCGCCAAGGTCGTCCAGGACGTCTTCATGGCCGGTTGCCTCAGGGTCTACACAAACACAGACATCAAAGGCGTCGAAATGTGCGGCGCCCTGAAGAATATCATCGCGCTGGCCGTCGGTGCCTCCCGCGGCATGGGCTACGGCGACAACACCACCGCCGCCCTGATCACCCGCGGCATGGGCGAGATCTCCGCCCTGGGCGTTGCGATCGGTTGCGACCAGCAGACCTTTAACGGACTTGCCGGCATCGGCGACCTCATCGTTACCGCAACGAGCGAACACAGCCGCAACAACAGGTGCGGCGAGATGATCGGCAAGGGCATCCCCGTCAAGAAAGCGATCGAGAAAGTCGGCATGGTCGTCGAGGGTATCAACTGTCTTCCTGCAGCTGTCGAGCTCATGAAGAGGCACGACCTGGATCTGCCTATCATATCAGCTGTCGATAAGGTGGTTAACGGAGGCGAGACTCCGGCCAAGATGGCTACTTACCTGATGGGCAGGGATAAGGCTCACGAGTTTGATTGATTTTTGCTCCGGACAATGTTTCCGGGGACAGCCGCGAGCATAACAACAGGCAATGGGTCGATCCCGTTGCCTGTTTTGTTGGTATGACGGGCATGTCCC
>DGUG01000022.1 GCA_002394535.1 Lachnospiraceae bacterium UBA4316 | reverse complement strand
AAAAAGCTTCTAAGCGATCTTAGAATATTCATAAACACCGATATTATAACATATCTTCGTCATCTGTGGATTCATTGATACTAATTTCGGTAGTTTTGAACGAAAACAGGCGCATCGCATTTGTAATGACAAATATGCTTGAGATGCTCATGGCCGCCGCGCAGAACGTAGGATTAAGCAGCAGGCCGAAAGCCTTGTAGAAGCATCCTGCGGCAAGAGGAATCCCTACAAGATTATATGCAAAAGCCCAGAAGAGATTCTGATGAATTATCCGCAGAGTATCCTTCGATAACCTGATGGAATCAACAGCAGCAACCAGACTGTCTTTGATAAGAACCACATCGGCTGCATCTATTGCAACATCCGTACCGGCACCTATTGCTATACCGGTATCGGCAACGGTAAGTGCGGGTGCGTCGTTAACACCGTCTCCGATCATTGCAACTCTTCCGGTCTCCTTAAGCTTTTGAACAATTGCGGATTTTTCCTGAGGCATTACCTCGGATATTACATCATCCTCTTCTATTCCGAGTTTTGCGCCCACGGATTCGGAAGTGGCAAGTCTGTCTCCGGTTACCATACAAACGTGTATGTCTTCCTGCCTTAGAGCTTCTATTGCTTCCAAACTTCCTTCTTTTATCTCGTCTGCAACTGCGATCACGCCGAGCATTCCGGAATCTGATGCAAACAGAGTCGGTGTTTTACCTTCCGCCACAAGCTGGTTGATTTTTGCCGAAAAATCATTGTTAAACTCTGTTGCTTTTTTGCCTAGCAAAGATTCTGCTATAAATGATTCGCTTCCGGCATAAACGGTATGATTTTCTCCCGAAAGGACAAGGTCGGCTTTGATTCCCTTTCCGGGAACAGCTTCAAACCCGGTTGTTTCCATTACCGGTACAAATCTTTTCGTTGCGAATGCACAGATTGCCTTAGCAACAGGATGTTCGCTCTTGCTCTCGAGAGCATAGGCTATGGACAGCAGAAGGTCGCGATGCTCGATATCGTTTTCCGTACTTATAATATCCGTAACTTTCGGGTTACCTGTCGTAAGGGTACCGGTCTTATCGACAACGACTATCTGTGTTCTTCCGGTTGACTCAAGTGACTGTGCGGTCTTGTACAATATGCCGTGACGGCTTCCGACGCTGCTTCCGGACATTATTGCAACAGGAGCTGCAAGAGACAGAGCAGCAGGGCAACTGACAATGAGAACCGAAATTGCTCTTGAAAGAGAAAAACCTATACCGAAACCGAGTAACTTCCAAACTATAAATGTAATAACCGATAATAAGATAACCGCAACAATAAATTTAGCGGAGATTCTGTCTGCCCTCTTTGATATGGGAGCTTCGCCGGATGAACTGTCAGACACCATCTGGACAATCTTGGAAAATGCAGTATCACTTCCTACACAGGTTGCACGGCATGTCAGATATCCGGACAGGTTAATTGTTGAGGCGCTGACAATCATGCCGGGCGCTTTGTCGACAGGCATGGATTCGCCGGTAAGAGCCGATTCGTTCACTGCACTTGTTCCCGATTCAATGATGCCGTCAACGGGAACACTCATTCCGGGTTTGAGAATGAATGTATCTCCGACATTAACTTCTTCTATTGAAACCTCCCGTTCCTGGCCGCCAACCAGAATAAGAGCGGTCTTCGGCGACATATCCGAAAGGTCTTTGATTGCATCGGAAGTTCTTCCTTTTGCGATTTCCTCAAGAAGTTTTCCTATGGCCACAATAGTCAGTATCAGGGCACAGGACTCGAAGTACAGTTCGGATTCTCCGATGTATTCATCGGCATTTTTATAATATATAATGTTTATAACGGATACTGCGGTACTGTATATAAATGCAGCTAACGCCCCGAGAACTACAAGAGAATCCATGTCCGGAGACAGGTGAATGATGGAAGAAATGCCTTTGGTAAAAAGAGCCCTGTTTACCAAGATTACCAGGAGGGACAAAATCACCCGGATCATAAGAAGAAAAATCTGATTGTTCCTCAACATTTCGGGAAACGGAAGATTAAGCAACCCGTGCCCTGCGCCAAGATAGAAAAGAATAAGAGTCAGAACTGCGGATATGATAAGATTCCGTTTTCTATTTTTTTGATCAGACATGACAGATCCTTTCGGTAATTACACAATATTTTCCAAACACAAGAATTATACTACAAAATATGGTAGTATAGGTAGTAGGAAATGGCGTGGCTCTCAAGAAATTGGAGGTTATATGGTAACTCTTAAGGGAACAAAGGTCGTATCGGGAATAGTTATAGGCAGATTGTTTGTTTACATGCACCCCGATAAACATATATCGAGAGCAACGGTGGAAGACACTGAGACACAGATTGAACTGTTCAATGATGCAAAAAAAAGGGCCATAGAACAGCTTGAAGAACTCCACGAATCATCCATTCCATATCTTGGGGAACTGAATGCGTCGATCTTTGTAGCGCAGGAGATGCTTCTGGAGGATAAGCAGTATATTGATTATGTCTACAGGCAGATCAGGGAATCGGGGTACAATGCGGCTTATGCCGTTGTACTTGCATCCGATGAATTTTCCAGATTGTTCACATCAATAGAAGATAAATACATGCAAAGCCATGTGGCTGATGTAAGAGATGTTTCGGAAAGGCTGCTTAGAATACTGTGTGGCGCTGAAGGTGAGATGGTCCAGCCCCTTGAGCCGTGTATTTATGCCTCGGATGATTTCAGCGCAGGTGATATTGTCGGTTTTAACAGGGATAACGTATTAGGACTTGTAACAATGTTCGGGTCTCCGGTGAGTCACGCCTCTATACTTGCCGGTACAATGGGAATACCTTCGGTAGTCGGAATCGGACAGGAAATGCTATCCATATATGATGGAAGATATGCGATCCTTGACGGTGTAAAAGGGGAGCTGATCATAGACCCCGATAAGCGGACTCTTGACAGGATGAAGAGAAGGCAGAAAGAGTATGAAGAACGTCAGCGTATGCTTCTGCTTCTTAAGGGTAAGAACAATATAACAAAAAGTGGGAAGTATATTAATGTATATGCTAACATAGGAAGTGCGGAAGGCGTAGAAACGGCTCTTTTATATGATGCGGGAGGTATCGGCCTGTTTCGGAGTGAATTCATATATATAGAATCACTTACTTTTCCGACGGAAGAAGAGCAGTTCCAAATCTACAGGGAAGTTCTCGAAAAGATGCGAGGCAGGAAAGTCATAATAAGGACTCTTGATTTGGGTACCGATAAGCAGGCCTCGTATTTCAGACCCGAAAAAGAAAACAACCCGGCCATGGGTTATCGTGCCATAAGAATCAGTCTGGCGCAGCCCGAGCTGTTCAAGACACAGCTTCGCGCCCTTTACAGAGCATCGGTATACGGAAATCTTGATATACTGTTTCCTCTTATCATTTCACTTGATGAAATCAGGCGTACAAAGATGATCATTAAGGAAGTGACAGATGAGCTGGATGCGGAAAATAT
>DGUG01000121.1 GCA_002394535.1 Lachnospiraceae bacterium UBA4316 | reverse complement strand
GAAGATGGAACCCTAAAATGGCTCCGTACATCTACATGGAGAGAAATGGTATTCACATCATTGACCTTCAGAAAACTGTCGGAATGATCGACGATGCATACAAGGCAGTAGCCCAGATCGTGTCAGCCGGCGGAACAATTCTTTTTGTAGGCACCAAGAAGCAGGCAATGGATGCAGTACAGCAGGAAGCAGAGCGCTGCGGAATGTACTACGTCAATGAGAGATGGCTTGGCGGTATGCTTACGAACTTCAAGACAATTCAGTCAAGAATCAAGAGACTCAAAGACATCGAGAGAATGAGCCAGGACGGAACCTTTGATGTTCTTCCCAAGAAGGAAGTTATCGGACTTCGCAAAGAGTGGGACAAGCTCGAGAAGAACCTTGGCGGTATCAAGGATATGAAGAAGATTCCCGATGCTATATTTGTAGTTGATCCCAAGAAGGAGCATATCTGTGTGAAGGAAGCACAGTCACTTGGAATCACTCTTATCGGTATTGCCGATACAAACTGCGATCCCGAAGAGCTCGATTATGTTATTCCCGGAAACGACGATGCAATAAGAGCCGTTAAGCTCATTGTATCCAAGATGGCCGATGCGGTTATTGAAGCAAATCAGGGCGAAAGCGCTGAGGATAGTGCTGAAGGAGTCGATACTGCAGACGCATCTATGGACGGTGAGACAGCAGAAGCTGAGGCAGAAGCAGAAGCATAATATGTCAGACTAGATATAATGACTATAAGACTGGAGGATATAAAATGGCAGATATTACAGCAGCAATGGTAAAAGAGTTACGAGAGATGACCGGTGCCGGAATGATGGACTGTAAGAAGGCTCTCGGTGAGACAAACGGAGATATGGATGCGGCAGTTGAGTTTTTGAGAAAATCAGGAGCTGCCAAGGCAGAAAAGAAAGCAAGCCGTATTGCAGCAGAAGGAATTTGCCGCGTTGCCATGCTTGAGAATAAGAAAGCAGTTGTAGTTGAAGTTAACTCCGAGACGGACTTTGTTGCCAAGAACGAAGTATTCCAGGAGTTTGTACAGTCTGTAGCCGATACAGCCCTTGCTACAGGACTTGCAGGCGGTAAGGACGGAGAAGATGTGGATACTCTTCTTGAAAAAGACGGCCTGAAGGATGTTGTGGTTGAGAAAACGGCCAAGATCGGTGAAAAGCTTTCCGTGAGAAGATTCGAAAGAGTTGAAGGTGATTGTGTTGTATCATATCTTCACGGCGGCGGAAGAATCGGTGTGCTTGTATCCGCAAGGTGTGCAAATGTAACCGATGGCGTAAAAGAAGCGCTTCAGAATATCGCTATGCAGGTAGCGGCTCTTTCACCTAAGTTCATTTCACAGAAGGATGTTGATCAGAAATTCCTTGACAAAGAGAAGGAAATCATCCTGGCACAGATAGAGAATGATCCCAAGGAAGCATCCAAGCCCGATAAGGTTAAGGAAGGCATGGTAATGGGACGTATCAACAAGGAAATGAAGGAATTCTGCCTTCTTGACCAGGTATATGTCAAGGCTGAGGACGGCAAGCAGTCAGTTGCCAAGTATCTTGAGTCTGTAGATGAGGATCTTGTTATTGACAAATTTGTTCGTTTCGAAGTTGGCGAAGGAATGGAAAAGAAGAACGAGGACTTTGCAGCTGAAGTTGCTGCACAGATGAACGCATAAACGTATATTGCTATGTGAGGTATAAAGATGGCTGAGAGAAGAGTCGGAACAGTATCAAGAGGTATTCGTTGCCCCATCATTCGTGAGGGTGATGATCTTATTCAGATAGTTACTGACAGTGTTATTGAGGCAGCACAGGCAGAGGGATTTGAACTTCATGACAGAGATGTTATATCAATGACCGAGTCTATAGTTGCGAGAAGCCAGGGTAATTACTGCACGGTAAATGATATAGCCGCCGATGTCAAGAACAAGCTTGGCGGAGATACAGTCGGAGTTATATTCCCTATTCTGTCGAGAAACCGTTTTGCCATATGCCTTAAGGGTATAGCAATGGGATGCAAGAAAATCGTTCTGATGCTGTCATATCCTTCCGATGAGGTAGGAAACGAACTTGTAAACATTGACAAGGTAGATGAGGCAGGTATCAATCCCTACAGTGATGTTTTGACTCTTGCAAGATATCGTGAGGTATTCGGATACACCAAGCATGAGTTTACAGGGGTCGATTATGTCGAGTATTACAGTGATATAATCAAGGAAGAGGGGTGTGACGTTGAAATCATATTTGCCAATCAGCCCAAAGCTATCCTTGAGTACACCAAGAATGTGATCAACTGTGATATCCATACAAGAGCAAGAACAAAGAGACTTCTTAAGGCTGCAGGGGCTGAGAAAGTATTTGGTCTTGACGAGATAATGAACGCACCGGTTAACGGAAGCGGTTTCAATGAGAAGTATGGACTGTTAGGCTCAAACAAGGCTACCGAAGGACAGGTTAAACTTTTCCCCAGAGATTGTTTTGATCTTGTAGAGGGAGTTCAGAAGGTTATCTTAGAGAGAACCGGCAAACATGTGGAAGTTATGGTCTACGGCGACGGTGCTTTTAAGGACCCCAAAGGAAAGATATGGGAACTTGCCGATCCCGTTGTATCTCCTGCATACACAAAGGGACTTATAGGTACTCCGAACGAAGTAAAGATCAAATACCTTGCGGATAATGATTTTGCAGCTCTTTCCGGTGATGAGCTGAAAGAGGCAATATCAAAGAGCATTAAGGAAAAAGATGCAAACCTGGTAGGTAAGATGGTAAGTGAAGGAACAACACCGCGACAGCTTACAGACCTTATCGGATCGCTCTGTGACCTTACATCGGGCTCAGGTGATAAAGGAACACCTGTAGTACTTGTCCAGGGATATTTCGATAACTATACAAATTAATTAAATATAACCAAGAGACTTCAGTTTCTCATATACGGCTGCAGCTATGGCATCATATGATTCTTGCGAAAGATGAGTGTTGTCCGGCGTGTAGCCGTATTTGTTTATAATATCTATCACGTCCATGTAATGCTGGCCATAGTGTGATTTAAGCTCTTTATTTATCGGTATGTACAAATCTCCGAGATTGATCCTGGATGTTGTTCCCAAAACTATATAGTTACTTATTCCGCCTCCGCGGTTTAAAAAACTGTCTATTTCATTTATTACACCTGATGTTTCCGAGTTTGGAATACCATCTACAACCCAGTCATTGGATCCAACCCAGAATACATATGTTTTTTGGGGATCAACTTCCTGGTTAAAGTGATCTTCATCTAAATATACCCAGAAAATATCGTGAGTATTGTATCCGTACAGTCCATATCCCTCAACAGGAACATTAACCATATTCTTGAGCTTCTCATAAGGAGCATTTGCAAGATTATCGTTATCATCTCCAAGGGAGCCCTGAGTAAGGGAGTCCCCGAGCCACACTATTGCTTTTGTTTTGGAATCCGCGGTAGTCTGTGTACCGGCTTCTTCTGAGGCTGAATCTGAAATCTCTGCGGGTTCGGGAATCTGTTCCGTGTTTCCGGAAGCCTCATCGGGTGTCTCTTCCGGCAAATAATCAGTGATAGCAGTTTCGCTGATAGCAGTATTATCAATGACTTCAATCTGTGTCGTATTTTCATTTTTTTCGGGCATGGATTCGGACGCGGAGCATCCGGCAAGCAACAGGCACAAAATAAAGGAAATAGAGAATGCAGGTGTTATGTTCTTCATATAAATCTCCGGTAAATGATTTTATGGTATAATTACATAGATAATATTACCACAAGGTTATAAACGGAGTCTATTATGGGGTTTACATTTTCGAACACAAATATCAGGGAAAATAACGTTGTATTTATATACGAAGACAGTGCCTATCCCGGCGTACGCAGGATCGCCGGAAGAGTAAGGGACGATATTGAGAAGGTTTTCGGGGCGAAGCCGATAGGGGTGGAGACCGATAATTTTTCCGATACCGCTGCCTTTTTTTCTTATCCCGTATTTTTCGGAACGGTAGGAAAGAGCGAGGTGCTTGAGAAGCTTGCCGCACAAAAAGCAATCAACCTCTTTGATATAGCAGGAGAGCGGGAAGTCTACTCGATAAATATAGTTGATGATCTCCAATTGGACGGGTTTAGCTTTGAGTCCGCGATTATTATTGCCGGAAGTGATAAGAGGGGGACTATATACGGACTGTTCAAATTGTCGGAAATGCTGGGCGTTTCTCCATTTGTCGATTGGCTGGATGTAAAGCCGCAAAAGCTATCGGAACTGACCCTCAAACGGGATGATTCATGCATATCCAAAACTCCTTCCGTAAAATACAGAGGATTTTTTATTAATGACGAATGGCCTGCATTCGGAAATTTCTGTAACAGGAACTACGGCGGTTTTAATGCAAAAGTCTACGGACAGGTTTTCGAACTTCTGCTGCGCCTCAAGGGTAATTATCTGTGGCCGGCGATGTGGAGCGCGGTATTTTCCGAGGACGGGCCGGGAAAGGCTAACTGTGCGCTGGCAGATGAGCTGGGAGTGATAATGGGGACGAGCCATCACGAGCCATGCATGAGGCAGGGAGAAGAGTATTCCCATGTAAGAGGTCCGGAATCCGTTTACGGTGATGCATGGGATTTTCTCTCAAACAGGGAAGGTATTATT
Organism: Lachnospiraceae bacterium UBA4316; assembly: GCA_002394535.1. Lineage (GTDB taxonomy): Bacteria > Bacillota > Clostridia > Lachnospirales > Lachnospiraceae > UBA2868. The sequence continues at coordinate 2,081 of DGUG01000121.1, read as the reverse complement.
AAATTCTGGGAAGACGGGATCAGTGCCCGTTCTGATTATGAGAACGTATATACGGTAGGAATGCGCGGTGAGGCGGATTCGGCGATTATGGGTGGCAAAGCAAGCCTTGCCGATAATATAGCACTCCTTCGGGATGTAATATCGACACAGAACAGGCTTCTTGAAGAAGGCCTTGAAAAGCCGGTTGACAAGATACCGCGGATGTTTGCTCTCTACAAAGAGGTTGAACCATTCTTTTACGGTGATGATAAAACCGCGGGGCTTATGAACGATCCCGCACTTGAAGGCGTAACGCTTATGCTTTGCGATGATAATTACGGAAATCTCAGAAGCGTTCCTACGCAGGAGATGAGAGAGCATAACGGCGGATACGGAATGTATTACCATTTTGATTATCACGGAGCACCTGTATCATATGAATGGATGAATACAAACTATCTGCCTAAGATCTGGGAACAGATGACACAGGCATATGATTTTGGGATCAGAGAGCTTTGGATCGTAAATATCGGTGATATATTTACCCATGAATATCCGCTGGCGTTCTTCCTTGACCTCGCTTATGATTTTGAAAAGTGGGGCACAAAAGAGAAGGACTGCGCAGAAGAATATACAAAGTCTTTTGTCGGGAAGAACTTTTCTTCGCTCTCAAATGAGAAGCAGTCCGATATTGTAAAGCTTCTTCTCGGGTATACACAAATCACCGCAAGGCGCAGAACAGAAGCAATGAATGACAGCGTGTACGCGCCTTTTGCATACGGAGAGTGTGACCGGACGATAGAACGCATTGATGAGCTTGAGGCGCTTGCATCTGATATATACGGCTCCGTGGACGATGATACTGCTTTTGCTTTTTACGAACTGGTATATCTTCCGCTTATGACCACAATGAATATACAGAAAATGTGGCTTCTTACAAGTAAAAATCATGCATATGCCGCCTTTGGCTCCACATATGCGAATACTCTTGCCGACATGATCGGTGATTGCCTTAAGAAGGATAAGAAAATTGTGGAAAAACTTCACTCTGTCCGTAAAGGCAGATGGTATGGAATGGGAATGTCCGAGCACATCGGGTTTAAAAACTGGTGCGAGGAAGAGTGCCAGAAACCGGTTATTCACACTTTTGAGCCCTCCGGAAAATCAAGGCTTATTATTACCGTATCTTCATCGGGAGAACATACGGAAGGAGGATTCTGGTCCGGAAAAGAGCTTACCATGGCGGATGCCCTTAATCCCCTTGTTTGCGGTGGCTATATCGAACTTAGCACTGCCGGGTCGGAAAAGGTAACATATGAAATAACAAGCGATGATGATTTTATTGACATTATTGATAAGGGAAAGAGTGTCAAATGCGGTCGTTTGAAGAAGGTCTTTATATTCGTGGACAGAATGAAGATCAGCGGACAGGAATCCGTTACAGGGTACGTACAGGTCAGGACAAAAGATACAACCGTCAGAATAAGGGTACCGGTTTATAATCCGTCAATCCCGGATGATATGCCGGTCAATACGTATATGTACCGGGAAGACGATACGAGCACATACATGAACTGCATTTCAATGAGTGCGGACTGCTTTACGTCCAAAAAGGATACCGAGGCGGGATCATTTGAGGTGATCAAAGGATACGGCAGATCCGGATCAGCCCTTAAGGCATATCCGCAGGATGTGATTTTTTCGAAGCAGGATGCCCCGTCGGTAACATATGCGTTTAATATTGACAGGGAGGGAAAATATATTGCAAGACTATATACAAGTCCCGCAAATCCCTGTTTTAAGGACAGGAAACTGATGATAGCCGTATCTGCCGGCGAAGATACATATCGGGAGATAAACCTTATTCCCGATGGTTTTGCGGTAAAGGACCATAACAAACCATGGGAGGCAGGGGTTCTTGCGAATGTACGGTGTACCGATGTTGAGCTGGATTTGAAAAAAGGGATAAATGAACTAAGCATAGCGGTGCTGTCTCCCGGATTTGTCCTTGAGAAGATCGTGATAGCAAGGGCCGGATGCGAACTGCCGTATTCATATCTCGGAGCGGCTGACAGTTTTAAGGTTACAGATAAATGAAAGAG
>DGUG01000082.1:1371-11265 GCA_002394535.1 Lachnospiraceae bacterium UBA4316 | reverse complement strand
GTTGATCTTCTCGCCGTTACGTTCAGGTGCATTAACCGCCTTGCATCGGACGATATTTCAATAAGGCGCGGATATACAACAAACAATTACAAAACCGGTGCTGTGGCAATGCAGGAGATAGTGGGAGATTATAACGTAACGACCGCTTTTTCCGGAGATGATAAGGGAATACTTGCGATAGCCGAAGCGTTTGCCAAGCAGTTTTTTGACGAAGTCGATATAAACGCACTTGATTCTGTGGGAGAATTTATCAATATAAGTGACGGACTGTTTGCAACAGCAAAGAGTCAGGAGGGAATGGAACTTAATCTTATGCCTCCGAAGTTGTCAAAGGATCCGTTGGAGCTAAACGGTTCTATGATTGTTGTTATTCCCATATTTATCAATCAGCAGCCACTTGACTGGATAGTTATACTCGGGTGAGCCCCGGAAGAAGCATGAATATTATTAAGATCAAATAAGATAAACGGAGGATATGAAAAATGTCGGTTTTTAAAGGAGCAGCCGTAGCAATATGTACCCCATTTCTGGCTAACGGAGAGGTTGATTACGATAAATTCAGAGAGCAGATAGAGTATCAGATCGAGAACGGTACCGATGCCATAGTTATATGCGGTACAACAGGAGAGGCTTCGTGCCTGTCCCATGAAGAACATCTTGAGTGTATCAGGTTTTGTGTCGAGGTTGTGGATCACAGAATTCCTGTTATTGCCGGAACCGGATCGAATTGTACGGAAACTGCCGTGTACCTGTCACAGGAAGCGGAGAAGTATGGTGTGGATGCAATCCTTGTGGTAACACCGTATTACAACAAGTCCACCCAGAAGGGTCTTATAGAACACTTTACCATAGTTGCGAACAGCGTTAAGGTTCCGATGATTCTGTACAATGTACCCGGAAGAACCGGCTGCAACATATTGCCTGAAACAGCCGCAACTCTTGTCAGGGATGTTCCCAATATCGTCGGGATCAAGGAAGCAAGCGGAAATATTTCGCAGATCGCAAAACTTATGAGCATCTGCGGCGATCAGATAGAACTGTATTCGGGTAATGACGATCAGATAGTTCCGATCATGTCTCTCGGTGGTCTCGGTGTTATTTCCGTTCTGTCAAATGTTGCTCCGAGAAAGACCCATGACATCTGTCAGGCATTCTTTGATAATGATCCGGCACTTGCAGCAAAGAGACAGCTTGATGCCATACCTCTTTGCAATGCACTGTTTTGTGAGGTTAATCCCATACCTGTCAAGAAGGCGTTAGAGCTTCAGGGAAGAGACCGCGGAGTGCTGCGTCGTCCTCTTTGCGAGATGGAACCCGATAATGCCGCAAAGCTTAAAGCGGCTATGGAAGAATACGGGGTGCTGTAGAAATGGTCAGAATGATTTTACACGGCTGTAACGGCCGTATGGGAAAAATGATAGCGGATATCGTTAGGGAAGATAACGGTATCGAGATTGCTGAAGGCGTTGATATCAATACGGCAGCGGCTGATTTTCCGGTGGTTGACAGTATTGATAAGGTAAGCACCGATGCGGACGTTGTTGTGGATTTCGGTAATGCGTCCGCAGTTGACGGAGTTATCAGGTGGTGTGTATCCCATAAGATACCACTTGTGGAATGTACCACGGGGCTTAGTGATGAAACACTTGAGCTTATTAAAAAATCATCCGAAACCGTTGCTATGTTTAAATCGGCGAATATGTCGCTGGGTATCAATCTGATATCCAAGATACTTAAGGAAAATGCCGCTAAACTTACGGAGGCAGGTTTTGATGTTGAGATAGTCGAAAAGCATCACAGAACCAAACTTGATGCTCCTTCGGGAACGGCACTTGCGCTTGCGGACGCTGTTAATGACGGACTGGATAAGAAAAAGGATTATGTTTTTGACAGGTCCAAGCGGCGAATGGTGAGGCCGGATACGGAAATAGGAATAAGTGCCGTGCGCGGCGGATCGATTGTAGGCGATCATGATGTGATTTTTGCCGGACGAGATGAGGTGATCACTTTTTCACACAGTGCATATTCGAGAGCTGTGTTTGCCAAGGGAGCAGTGGAAGCGGCGAAATATATTGTCGGCAAAGGCCCGGGAATGTTCGATATGTCCGATGTGATAGGTTAATCCGATGGAATTTCGTCCCTGCATTGATATTCATAACGGTGCTGTCAAACAGATAGTAGGTTCAACGCTTGATGATGCCAGACAAGAGGCGGTAGAGAACTTTGTTTCTGAAAAAGGCGGCGGATATTACGCGAAACTATATAAGGATCTTAATCTTCCCGGCGGACATGTTATAATACTCAACCGCAAAGGAAGCGAATACTATGAGGCATCAAGGCAGCAGGCATTTAATGCCCTTGCCGCGTATCCAAAGGGACTTATGTTTGGCGGGGGAGTAAACGATGAGAATGCAGCAGAGTATATTGATGCGGGCGCAAGTCACGTTATTGTAACGAGTTTTGCGTTTTCGAACGGTCGTATAGACAGAAATAATCTGGGCAGACTGGTAAGTGCGGTAGGGGCTGATAAGATTGTTCTCGACCTGAGCTGCAAAAAAGTGGGAGACTCTTACCGGGTGGCAACGGACAGGTGGCAGAAAATAGCGGATGAAACAGTGGATGCCGATCTGTTAGAGAGATTATCCGAATGCTGTGATGAATTTCTTGTTCATGCCGTTGATGCGGAAGGACTTGCAAACGGGATAGATGAGGATTTAATTAGGATTTTGGCAGAATCCCCCAGACCATGCTGTTATGCAGGCGGGATATCGTCTTATGATGACATATACAGTATAAAGGCGGCGGGAAGAGGTCTTGTGAATTTCACGGTGGGGTCAAAACTTGACATTTTCGGAGGCGATCTGAGCATAGAGGAGATTATTAAATGTATACGGTAATGATCATTGATGACAATGAAACCGAATTACTTGTTGCCAAAAAAGCGCTTGAGAGGCAGTACCGCATAATTGATTTAAACAGTCCCAAAGCAGCTCTGCAGCGTCTTGCAAAGTCAACCATTATGCCCGATTTTATATTGCTTGATATCGCAATGCCCGGTGTTAATGGATTTGATTTCATCATGCGTCTCAAGACAAACGAGAAGACAAAGGGTATTCCTGTGTTGTTTCTTTCGGGAGATAAGGAGAACACGACTGAAATGGAAGCATACAGGCTCGGCGGGGTTGATTTTATCCGAAAGCCTATTATTCCCGATCTTCTTCGCAAACGTATGGAACTCCAGTCGAATATCCTCGATTACAAATCACAAATGGATTCATACAATACACAGCTTCAGCAGACTGCCAATTTTCAGGCAAGGAACGCTATGAATCTGGAGTATTTTATCATAGGTATAATTACAGACCTTATCTCACAGAAGGACCCTTATACCGGAATGCACAGTATATGTGTCAGTAAGTACATGGAGATTCTGCTCAAGGAAATGCTGCTTTCCGGAGTAAACTATGGGATAGATCCGAATGATTTTGAACTTATACTTCTAAGCTCACGTCTGCACGATATGGGTAAGATCGGTGTCCCGGATGCAGTTCTTACCAAGACGGGCAAATATACGGACGAAGAGTTTGCTCTTATGAAGGCGCATACAACAATGGCCGCAAATGCTATTCAGAAGTATGCTTATCTTCTCCCCAACAACAAATTCCTGTATTACACGTTCCAGATGGCGAAGTACCATCACGAGAGAGTAGACGGAAACGGATATCCGGACAGACTTGCAGGTGCCAATATCCCTATTCTGGCAAGAATACTGGCGGTTGCGGATGTTTATGACGGACTTGTTGCCGAGAGAAGCTACAAAAAGGCCAAGACGCATGAGGAGGCATACAACATTATCACGCAGGGTGCGGGAGTTCAGTTTGATCCTCAGGTTGTAGCGGCATTCCAGCGTGTTCACATGGACATACGCGATGCAGCTATACAGATAGAAAAACAGATGCAGCAGAACATGGCGATGTCCCAGCAGGTCATGAACCAACAGGGCAATCCGAAATAAAAAAGGAACCGCATTACGGTTCCTTTCTTATAATCCCATAAAATAACCTTATAAATACTTATACAGTAAATGAGGCACAAGTTACGGAGATTATAACTTTGTTACGTTTGTTGCCTGAGGGCCTTTCTCGCCGTTAACCACATCAAATTCAACAGCAGCACCTTCGTCAAGAGACTTGAAGCCTTCTGCGCTGATTCCTGAGTAGTGTACGAATACATCATTGCCCTGTTCGTCACAAATGAATCCGTAACCTTTCTGGTTGTTGAACCACTTAACTGTACCTTTCATTGAGATACCTCCGAAAAAATAAAATGAAACAAGTGCACAAATGCACTCTCAAATACTAGCATATCAGCATCAAATTGTAAATAAAAAGTTTGAAAAATCACTGTTATAATAGTACACTATCACTGTGTGTTATTTTACTGTAGCGACAGGAGATTATTATGAAGAAAATACTTAACTATATTTTTATAGACGGACTGTCCGGAATGGCTCTCGGTCTATTTGCCACGCTTATTATCGGAACGATAATTAAGCAGATCGGATCGTATATTCCGGGATTTGTCGGAACATACCTTGTTGATATCGGACAGATTGCCAGCAGTATTACCGGCGCAGGTATAGGATGCGGTGTGGCGGTCAAGTTCAAGGAAAAGCCTCTCGTTATATTTTCCGCTGCCGTTTGCGGAATGATAGGTGCTTTTGCCAGCAGTATAATCGCCGGAACCATATTTGTTGACGGAGTAATTGCATATAAGGGACCGGGGGAACCGCTTGGTGCATATATAGCTGCACTTGTGGGGATTACACTCGGGCGTATGGTTGCCGGCAAAACGAAGCTTGATATTCTTGTAACACCTTCCGTAACCATCCTGTCGGGTGCATTTGCCGGAATCCTGTTGGGACCTCCTATCTCAGGATTTATGACATGGCTTGGAGGTATCGTTAACTGGAGTACCGAGAGACAGCCGTTTATTATGGGAGTTCTCGTTTCGGTGATAATGGGAATGGTTCTTACTCTTCCGATTAGCTCGGCAGCACTTGGGCTGATACTTAATTTATCTGGTCTTGCTGCCGGTGCGGCGACTGTAGGCTGCTGTGCCAATATGGTAGGGTTTGCCGTTGCATCTTTTAAGGAAAACGGATGGGGCGGACTGTTTGCCCAGGGTCTCGGAACAAGTATGCTTCAGGTTCCGAACATTATGAAGAAACCGGTCATATGGCTTCCTGCAATAATCAGTTCGGCAATTCTGGGGCCTGTAGGTACACTTGTATTTAAGATGACAAACAACGCAACCGGGTCCGGAATGGGAACAAGCGGCCTTGTAGGACAGCTTATGACATATCAGGATATGACTTCGGCAGGTGTCAGCCCTGTAGTGGTTATGGTCAAAATCATTGTGCTGCATTTTCTGCTTCCTGCTGCACTTTCCTTCGGAATATCGGAATTCATGAGACGACGTGGATGGATCAAAACTGGAGATATGAAACTTGATCTGGAATAGAGATAAGACAAAAACAACAAAGCGTTCGGATACGAAGCGTCAGCCTACCGGATTTACGATGCTGCTGATCCCGAATTCATCCGATGCCGCCAAAACGATAGAGATATCTTATGACAGGCTTCTGCAGCTTCTTGCGGGAGCCATGGCTATAGGTATCATCGTTCTGGGGCTGATAGGTTCCATGATTTATCATAATCATAAACTTAAAAACTCCCTTGAAGCAGCCGAGCAGTCGGTAAACAAGCTCAGGGAAAGTAATACTGCACTTGAAGGTACTGTATCGGCACTTAGTGATCAGGTAGAGGCTGACAAGGAAGCATTTTCCAAGATAGAAGATACTATCTCCAAGCGAGAGGAGGAAGAAGCCCTTGAAGCGGAGCAGGCGGCTATTCCGAATGAGATTCCGATTAAAAATGCTAAAGCAATACTTATTGATGATCCGTATAAAGAATCAACAGGCGGACAGACAAACGGTATAGTCTTTTCAACGTTAAAAGGTGCGGTAGTTGCGGCAGCAGCGGAAGGTACGGTAACACATGTCGATTCCGATGATCAGAATCCTTTCTACAACAGGGGAATAGTTATTGACCACGGAAATGGTTACGTCACATATTACAGACTGAACGGGGATGTTTCCATAGAAGAAGGCTCGAAGGTTATGAAGAATGATGTGCTTGCCGTCCTTACAGAAGACGGATATATAGCGTACGAGATAAAACAGGACGGAGAATTTATAGATCCCAGATCAATGATCAGGCAGGAATGATTGTGAATCTTGTGATTTTTGCGGAGGAGAAATATGTTTTTTAAAGATGATAATAAGGTAAAGATCAATCAGACTTCGATATCTACCTTTATTGGAACGGACACAAAGGTAGAAGGAACTCTTATAACGCATTCGTCTGTCAGAATTGACGGAAGCATAGTTGGGGGAGTGTGTGCGGATGGCACGGTTGTACTTTCGCAAAGCGGTCAGATTGAGGGAAATGTAATTGCCGAGAATATAATAGTTGCCGGCGTAATCGACGGCAATCTCACAATAAAGGATAAGACTAACATAGAGCCTACAGGCGAGGTATACGGTGATATTTCCACTTCGAAGATATTGATTGATGAGCAGTCGGTGTTCCAGGGCAAGTGCAATATGAATATCGACCGGAGCAAATCAAAGAGAGGCGGAAGGTTCAGGGTCAAGGAAGCAACGGAACTCAAGAAAGAGAATATAACCGAGCTCAAGAAAGAGAATGTAACCGAGCCCAAGAAGGAGCAGTAATATGGCAGATCTTCGCGTCGTTGTGATCGATGATGACCGCGCCCGGCGGGAAAAAATTGCAAATATCCTTCCTGAATATATAGATACAAGTGTTGCCGCGTCCGGCGATGAAGCACTCAAATCTATCAGAAGAGACGAAGAAGGGAAGCTTCCCGACGTTGTTATTCTGAACGGGAAAGATGCCAAAAACTTTGGTCTGTACGTTTTTGACTGGATGGTTAACAAATCGCAGGATGAAGAGATTGCTGCAATTCCGGTTATTGTATTGACAGATGATGAGTATTCGGACAAGAGCCTTGAGTTTTTTGAGATAGGGGACGTGATTTTCTACGAGGGTGAGATCGAAGATGACAGGCTGTTCTCCGTTATCACGGAAGCTATAGAGGAAGCGGAGTTTGTTGAGGAGCCTATAGAGGCATCGTACGAAGAAACCAAGAATATCGACAGATTAATGGGACAGACCGTTAAAGCTCCCGGTGGAGACGGCAGGCAGCGTGCGGTTGTTCTTGACATGGATACCCGTCTGAAGAATCTTGAGTCCGCACTTGAGCGTGGACAAAAAAGAGTCAGGGATATCAGAAGCATTCTTACTGCCGCGCAGAAACTCAAAGATGATGATTATGATGATGAATTCAGCCTGCGAAGGAAAAACAGAAGGCATGAGAGTATTCGGGATAATCAGGAGAGTAGGTCACAGGGACAGGGCTTCTTAAAAAAGGCGCTTGAAAAGGCAGAGGAGAAGGATAAAAAACTTGGAGAACTTGTCCGGGATATGCAGGATGAAGTCGGCCTGTCGCATCAGCATTTTGCAAAGAGGCTTGAAGCCGATGCCGAAAAGGATGTAGCCAGAACAATGGATTTGTTTAAGCAGAGGGCAATTAGCAATCCTTTAAGTGCGATGGGAGCACAGGGAAGTATCAGATTCGAAAATCGTCCGCAGACCAAACAACCGGTCTATTCTGATAATGCCGGCAAGAAGACAGTTGTTATAGTCGATGCCGATACAAAAACAACAAAACTGTATTCTCTGTTTCTGACACAGAATTATAATGTGGTTACGCTGGAGAACGGAATCAAGGCGATAGACTATGCCATAAGAAATCATATTGATCTGTTGATTATTAATCCCATACTTCCCGGAATGAGCGGCGCAGCTACCGTTTCATCCATCAGGATGCAGCCGGGCGGGGCAAATATCCCGCTGATGTATCTTGTAGGTGATGATTATACACAGTCACGGTCACAGCTTCTCGGCCCCAATGTATACGGAATACTTAACAAGCCGCTTAAAAAGGCCACTCTTGTACAGTCAGTGGATGGTTTTTTTGGGAATTAAGGTGGTTTGAAAGATAATGAAAAAGAGGATTTTAATAGTTGATGATGATATCAAGACACTTAAGATATTAAAAAAATATCTTGAAGACGAATATGATGTTGTCATTGAAAATGCCGGATACAGATTTGTTAAAAAGATGGGCAGTTATGATGCAGATCTGATACTTCTTGATATTGAAATGCCTGTAGTAAACGGCCTTCAGGCTTTTGATGAATTGCTCGGGAATCCGGAAGTCAAAGATACTCCGGTGGTTTTTCTCTCGGGTGTATCCAATCCGAATCTTGTGCGGGAACTAACGGCCAAAGGAGCCGCCGGATGCATTGTTAAGAATATTCCGAAGGAAGAGCTTATTGCACAGCTGACAAAAGTATTCAGCGATGAGGAAAAGAGGGCGTCAGTAATAGAAATTCTGATACTTGATGATGATATAGCCCATCTAAGATCAATGCGGGATACGTTACTGACAAACGATTATAAAGTGAAAGTTGTAAGGTGTACATTCGATGCGGTCGAATACATAAAGACTCATCATCCGAATATGTTTATCATCGGCAGGGATCAGTCGGGATTAGCTCCCCGTGAGGTGTATGATTCGATTGCATCAACGATACGAAGTGAAGGAGTAGTATCGCTTCTCATGGAGGATACTTTCTTTACTTCCGAACTTGTGGATCTGGTAAAAAGGGCACTTGATAATAATACAAGGGGAATTTAGTGGAAGAACAACGGGGGACAATTCAGAATCCGGGTGTTCCGGTTAAGAGAAAACGACGCAGACGTAAAAGTGTGGTCGAAACATTACTTGTCATTTTTACGAGCCTTGTGATAGGTATTGTGATAGGCATGGTTATAATCCATACAAAAAGCTCGAAGGAGATAGCAGCGGTTCGTGATGAGCTGAACACAGTCATAGAAGAACAAAGTCACATTAATGTAACGAATGTGTACGTTCCGGAACGGCCTCTTACCGAAGGCAAAATATTCATGAATACATACAAGAAGGAAAACTTCCGGATTGATAACGGATTCATGGCGTATTTTAATGACGATGGGGAGAAAATCAGCCATCTTGGATGCGATCTTTCATACCATAACAGTAACGTTAACTTTGACGAACTTGCGGCTTCAGGTTGTGAATTCGTGATGCTCCGTTGCGGATTTCGTGGTTACTCCGAAGGTGGTCTTATGCAGGATGAGAAGTTCGAAAAATATGCTGCGGAGGCGGAACGTGTCGGACTCTCGCTCGGTGTGTATTTCTTCACTCAGGCTATTACGGTAGAAGAGGCTGAGGATGAAGCGGAATATGTTCTCAAACTTATAGAAGATTACAAGATATCATATCCGGTAGCGTTTGATACTGAGTATATCGATGATGAGAACGCAAGGACCAATAAAACGGAAATATCCGATGAACTTCGAAGCGATATATGCAAAGCGTTTTGCGAGCGTATCAAGCAGGAAGGATATTATCCCATGATCTATGCGTCGGAAAACTGGATGAGGCGATACTTAAATGTGGAAGCACTTAAGGACTACGATCTGTGGGCACCTCAGTATCTGGATGAGAACGATTATCTGTATGATTTTACCATGTGGCAGTACACGGATTCGGGAAATATTCCCGGGGTAAAGGGCGAAGTTGATCTCGATATCTCAATGGTAGATTACGCTTCCTTCGTACCGGCTCTTCGTGAGGCTTACCTTACCGAAGGTGCGATCGAGACTGTGCCGGCACAGATTCCGGTTACGGATGCGGACGCAG
>DGUG01000082.1:0-1314 GCA_002394535.1 Lachnospiraceae bacterium UBA4316 | reverse complement strand
GAGATTTCCCCCGAGGAGTGATTGTTGAAAAGTTATGTCAACTTATTATATAATATGCAGGATGGTGTAAAGTTTTCTGTGATAGGAGGAACCCTTTCATTAAGGAAGTATAGAATATGGCCATAATTCGTAAAAAAGTCCGTATCGGGGACCTGATGATCAATGAAGGCCTGATTACGGCGGCACAACTGGAAACGGCTCTTAAGGAGCAGAAGATAAGGGGAGCCAAGCTCGGTGAGACACTGATCGCCCTCGGTTATGTTTCACAGGAGGATTTTTCGAATATACTGTCCAGCCAGCTCGGTATCGATACGGTTGACCTTCGTCAGGTAGGAATCGACGACAATGCGGTCAAGCTCGTATCCGAAGAACTGATGAAGAAAAATCAGCTGATGCCCTTCGGTTTCGACGAGAAGAATCCCAACATCCTGAAGGTGGCCATGGCAGATCCCATGAATATCATGGCGATTGATGATGTCACCATCATGACCAACATGGAAGTCATCCCGTTCTTCTGCCCGAGTGCTCAGATATCCCTGCAGCTTGACAGAAGGTACGGTAAGGAGCAGGCAAGAGCGGCAGCCGCACAGTTTCAGGAAGAGCATGCAGCGGAGATTGCCTTTGATACATCTGCTTCAGATATCGAATATGAGAACATCGATGATGCCCCTATCGTTAAGCTTGTTAAGACAATGCTGGAGACGGCGGTACGTCAGGGTGCATCGGATATACATATCGAGGCGCTCGACCGTGAGGTCAGAGTAAGATTTCGAATAGACGGTGTGCTTGTGGAAAACATGGATTACGATAAATCCCTTCTGCCGGCCCTCGTTGCACGTATCAAGATCATATCAAACCTTGATATTTCCGAAAAGAGAAAACCTCAGGACGGACGTCTGACAGTTGTTGTAGACAGCAAGGAATACGATGTCCGTGTATCTATTCTGCCCACCGTGTTCGGTGAGAAGGTCGTAATGCGACTGACATCAAAGGACGGACTGACAAGAGACAAGAAATATCTGGGACTTAACGAAAGAGAACTGCCGAGATTTGATGCCATCATGTCGAACCCCCACGGAATCATACTTGTTACCGGCCCTACCGGTTCCGGTAAATCAACGACATGTTATACCGTCTTGTCTGAGCTTAATTCCGACGAGGTAAATATAATCACCGTAGAAGATCCTGTGGAAGCAAATGTCAACGGTATCAATCAGGTTCAGGTAAATGTCAAGGCGGATCTTACATTCGCTTCGGCGCTTCGCTCAATACTGCGTCAGGACCCCGACATCATCATGATCGGTGAGATAAGAG
>DGUG01000070.1 GCA_002394535.1 Lachnospiraceae bacterium UBA4316 | reverse complement strand
CCAGATAGTCCCTGAATCTGTCCTGATCATCAACCCTGATGATAAACTGGTACCAGGTATGCTTGCATCCTTCGGCAATAAGCGGGAGCGAAACTTTGGGATTATTGATTTCGGAAAGATACCTTTGTGCAATATGGTCCCTGTTTGCAAGAAGCTTGGGCATATGTCTGACTTTAACTCTCAATAATGCAGCCTGTATCTCATCAAGGCGCATGTTAAATCCGACCTCAATATTGTGATATCTCCTGTCCGAGCCGTAGTTTCTGAGTATCTTAACCTGTTTGATTATTTCGGGATCTTTTGAGACCACGGCACCTCCATCGCCGAATCCGCCCAGATTCTTGGTGGGATAAAAGCTGAAGAATCCCGCCTTCCCGAACAACCCCGTATTCTTACCCTTGTAAGGGGCATAGTGCGACTGGGCACAGTCTTCAAAAAGCAGTAATCCTCTCTTATCGCATACGCGCACAATTTCATCCATGCGTGTTGCCTGGCCGTACAAATGAGTAACTATAACCGCCTTTGTTTTATCGGTAATGGCATCTTCTATATTTGCCGCATCAAGCTGGTAATACTCATCCGGCTCAACATAAACGGGCGTTGCCCTGCACTGCATCACCCCAAGCATCGTGGCTATATAACCGTTCGCCTGAACGATAACCTCATCGCCTTCTCCTATACCCGCTGCCATAAGACCCAGCATTATGGCATCAAGTCCGTTTGCTACTCCCACGCAGTAACACTCTTCACCCAGAGAAGCCGCAAACTCTTTTTCAAAATCCTCGACTTCATGTCCAAGTACATACCAACCGCTTCGAAGAACCCGAAGAGCAGCTTCCTCATATTCATCCTGATATAGTTTAAATCCTCTGCTTAGATCATTAACGGGTATCATATGCTGTTTCCCATTCCTTTCTATTTGTCCACACAAGCCGACTTTCCCTCATAATCGCTGCCGGTCTCCGATCTGAATCGGTTTACATAACTATCAGGGTCATCTATCACATCAGCCATCGTATAAAATGCCCCAAGCACCATATGGGGTCCGTTATACTTAAGTGCGAATTTTCCTTCGTCAAGTGCCGCTTTGAATCTGTCTATCTGCCACACCAGAATATCCGCCACCGTTATCCCTCCGGGTTTTAATTCGCACAGAAATTCATTGTGCTCCCGGTAATAATCAAACTCCTTAATTATATCCGGATACTCCGATATACGATTCCAGAAGACTTCCAGAGTTCCCTCTTCTTCCTGTGCCTGCTCACATAGAGAGCGGGCGTATTCATACAATTCTTTGTTATCCATAGTATTTCAGAACCTTACCATAGACTCTATAATGTCCGGTAGACTTGCTGCTCCGCACATTTTCATGGTGTCGGCAAGTTCCGCTCCCAGCTTATCGGTAAGAAGCTTAACACCTTCGTCGGCTCCACCGTATACCGCCGTAACATATGGTCTGGCGATAACAACAGCATCAGCTCCGAGAGCAATCGCTTTAAAAATATCAACTCCGCTTCTGATTCCGCCGTCAACAAGTATTGTCATGTCAGGCACAGCTTCGGCTATTTCCGGTAATACCTCTGCCGTTGCGGGGCACTGGTCAAGGACCCGTCCTCCATGGTTTGATACGATTATTCCTGCTGCTCCGGCTTCACGCGCTTTTACTGCACCGGCAACTGTCATAATTCCTTTTACGATAAAAGGTTTTCCTGCCATTTTAATAACTTCGGCAAGCTCCTCCACCGATTTTGCTCCCGCGGGAGGATTCATGTTCTGTAAAAACGGAAGTCCCGCCGCATCTATATCCATTGCCACTACCGAACAGCATGATTTTTCAACAAGGGCAAACTTCTCCCTGAGCGTATCCTTATCCCAGGGCTTGATCGTCGGAATTCCGTATCCGTTGCAGTTTCTGATTGCAGCACTTGCAGCCTTCACTACCTCCGGAAGCATCCCGTCTCCCGTCATTGCAGCTATTCCAGCTGCGGCGCATGCTCTGACAAGTATGTCGTTGTACTGCATGTCATCATATTTATCGCCGTAATGCATTTTAACGGCACCCACCGGCCCTGCCAGAATGGGAAACTTAAGCTTCATTCCGAACAGATCAAATGTGGTGTCCGGTTCAAAATTAGCATGTATCGTATCCATGTTAACGCGGATCTCTTTCCACGCTTCATAGTTTCGAACCGTACCATCGCCAACGCCTTTGGCCCCGGGGCCCGGGATATGATTACCGCATGCCTTTCCGTTACATTCGACACATGCCATACAATGGGGCTGCATGGCAGATCTTGCGTTATCAAGCATCTCCTGATATGTCATAATTGTATCCCCCGTTCTTTAGAGAGCCACGCGATTAAAAGCACAATTTCTTATGTTCCTGCGGACAGCTTCCGACTTTCGCACACTTATAGCAAAGCTCATTGTCACATACACCTTCGGCAAAAAACTGAGCTACATTATTAAGTGTTGTATCCGCTATGTTTGAAAGAGCCTCGGCAGTAAGAAACGCCTGGTGCGATGTAACGATAACGTTCGGCATCGATATCAGTCTTGCCAGCGTATCATCCTCAATGATATGCCCCGAAAAATCATGGAAGAACACATCCGATTCCTCCTCGTAAACATCCAAACAGGCTGCACCTATCTTCCTATCCTTGATCCCGTCAAGCAGTGCCTCCGAATCGATGAGAGCTCCTCTTGATGTATTAACAAGAACAACACCCTTTTTCATTTTTGCGATAGTTGAAGCATTTACCATGTGTTTTGTCTCATCGGTAAGAGGGCAGTGGAATGATATGATATCGGACCTCTCCCAGATCTCGTCAAGATTCACATAGTTAAGATTCGAATCCTTTGCCGGAAACTTATCATAGGCAAGAACATTCATTCCAAAGCCACGGCAGATGTCAATGAAAACTCTTCCTATCTTACCGGTGCCTACAACTCCCACTGTTTTTCCGTGAAGATCAAATCCCGTTAAATTCGATAAGCTGAAGTTAAAATCTCTTGTCCTAATATAGGCCTTGTGTATCCGTCTGATGCTCGTAAGAAGAAGCGCCATTGCATGCTCCGCAACCGCATACGGTGAATATGCCGGAACCCTTACAACGTGTATCTTTCCGAATGCATACTCTATATCCACATTGTTATATCCGGCGCAGCGAAGAGCTATAAGCTTTACGCCTCCGGCCACGAGTCCGTCGATAACCGCAGCATTTACGGTGTCATTTACAAACACGCAAACAACATCATATCCGTCAGCCAGATGTACCGTATCTTCCGTAAGTTTCGTTTCATAAAACTTAACCTCAAAATCCCCGATCGTTCCGGCATTTTCAAACGAGGAAATATCATATTCTTTTGCATCAAAAAAAGCTATCTTAGTCATCGCAGTTCATTCATCTCCATTTCAAGATCATCGTGAAAATCCTTGTCAGCATCATCTTTGGAAATGTAGTTATTTCCATTGTTGCAGCCTATTGTCATACCCTTTTTGATGGGAGCAAGGAAGAATCCCGCAAGCAGCCCCATAAGCAGTGCAAACAGAGAGAAAATCACCACATCCTTTAACCCGAAAATATGTCTTCTCCAATTTTCCATTTTATAATCCTCCATTAACCGACTATATTAATCTCTTCCGAAAAGATCCCT
This sequence comes from Lachnospiraceae bacterium UBA4316, assembly GCA_002394535.1. GTDB lineage: Bacteria > Bacillota > Clostridia > Lachnospirales > Lachnospiraceae > UBA2868. The sequence goes on along the minus strand of DGUG01000070.1, from coordinate 1,212 downwards.
CGTATACACTTTTTCCTTCACATCAGACAGTTCTTCGCTGTACCGGTTTGCAATAATTGCCTGACTGTTCTTTTTGAACTGCGTAATATCATTTACAACCATGCTTCCGTAGAAGGAACTTCCGTCCGGAAGTGATGGTTCATATATGATGACTTTCGCGCCCTTTGCCTTGATTCTCTTCATGACACCCTGAATCGAACTCTGGCGGAAATTGTCGCTGTTACTCTTCATCGTGAGTCGGTAAACTCCTATTGTAACTTCCTTTTCTCCCACATATTCCTGAGAATAGCTGTTAGCGCCGGCCATCTGCAATACACGATCTGCAATAAAATCCTTCCTGGTCCTGTTACTCTCAACGATGGCGTGTATTAGGTTTTCCGGAACATCACGGTAATTGGCCAGAAGCTGCTTAGTGTCCTTTGGCAGGCAGTATCCGCCGTACCCAAAGGACGGATTATTGTAAAAATCACCTACTCGAGGATCAAGGCTGACGCCCTTAATTATATCCGCAGTGTTAAGACCTTTCATTTCCGCATAAGTGTCAAGCTCGTTAAAGTAACTTACACGCAATGCCAGATAAGTGTTTGCAAACAGCTTAACCGCTTCCGCCTCGGTAAGACCCATAATAAGAACATCTATATTCTCTTTCTTCGCACCTTCCACAAGAAGTTTGGCAAATGTCTGTGCCTCATCCTTTGTATCCTCATCGCATCCGACTATGATGCGGCTCGGATACAGGTTGTCGTAAAGCGCCTTGCTCTCCCGTAAGAACTCCGGAGAGAACAGTATCCTGTTGCAGTTATATTTTCTTTTGAGGCTCACGGTGTAACCAACCGGTATTGTGCTTTTGATAATGAGTGTCGCATGATCGTTAACAGCCAACACGGATTCAATCACAGCCTCAACAGCACTTGTATCGAAAAAATCCTTCTGTGGATCGTAATTGGTAGGTGCAGCAATGATAACAAATTCCGCATCTCTGTATGCGACCGCTCCATCGCATGTTGCCGTAAGATCAAGTCCCCTCTCGTCATATTCTGACAGATATTTTTCTATATACTCATCCTGTATCGGACTCTTCCTTTGATTAATCTTCTCAACTTTTTCCGGAATAATGTCCACGGCCGTAACATGATTATGCTGCGAAAGCAGCACTGCCATACTCATACCTACATAACCTGTACCTGCAATTGCGATGTTCATGATAGGTTT
>DGUG01000137.1 GCA_002394535.1 Lachnospiraceae bacterium UBA4316 | reverse complement strand
CAATCTTAACTCCGGCAAGCGGACTGGTAAGCGTCCTGACATCCTTACTCTGGATCGTTCCCGTAGTCGAAATGGAGTTGGTTATATCCATTCTTGTGATCTCGGCTTCCTGGGTAGTTCCGGCTGCAAGAGCCTCGGCAACCTGCTTCGATACCTTCACAACCCTGTATATGATAAAGCCGACGATACCGGCTATTACGGCAGCTATGATCACCCACTTGATCCATGACTTTTTCTTTTTCCGGTTAAATGTCTGCACGGACACTGAATCTGTTTCTTTGGTTTTCGTTTTCTTCTTCGGCTTTTCCTTAATCTCTTCGGAAATATCCTCTATATCAGACTTGTCAGTTACAGATTCTGTTGTAATTTCTTCCGTTAATTCTTCTGACTTATCAATATCCTTGCTCAATCTCTCAACCTCCGCGTTTTTGCGTTGCATCTCCCGTTTCGAAGGCAACACTACATATTGTACCAAACCTTACATTTTCATACAACATTTATAGTCCGAAAAATATGGTCAAAATATGTTAAAATATCATTATGAACAGAACAAATAAAAACAAATACGGCATCGGTATCACCAAATGGTGCCGCGAATATGAAAAGCTGTTGGAAGAGGCGCTTAACGGAAAGCCTTCAACCGATGAACTTGCACGGATGCTCGCAATTCATGAAAAAAGGCTCTCGTACCTTATGCACGAGCGCCTCATTCATCTTATAGTTGTCTTTATAACTGTAATTCTTGTGCTGTTCTCAATAGCCCTTATACTGTTTTGTCCTGAAGCGATCCCAGCAGCGCTTCCGATGTTTCTCATACTGTTTGTGCTTCTTGTTTTCTACATCAGGCACTATTTCTTTCTCGAGAACACCGTGCAGCACTGGTACCGGCTCACCGAAGAGATCGAGAACATGATCTGCAAAGGCTGAGTCAGTTGTTTGCACGCCTCACTCTTCCCAGAACAGTTCATCAAGAGTTTTGTTCAATGCCTTGCATATCGCAATGCACAAATTGATGGTCGGGTTATAATCTCCCTTTTCTATTGCGCTTATCGTCTGTCTGGATACTCCGCACTTTTTTGCAAGATCATCCTGTGACATATCCAGTCCCGCTCTTGCGGCTTTTAATCTGAGATTTTTCATAGTTTATGTTCCCTGTCTTTCCTGCGAGCCACTTTTAATCCTCATTATCCGTCTTATCAGATGCTCCGGCATCCAGCCTGTCCTTGATGATAAGTTCTGCCGCAACGATAAGAAACAAGATGACGATAAGCAGGTTTACTGCACTGTCCGACAATACCATATTTTCTATAAATGTTCCGTTTGCGATATTCGCAATAACAACCATGAGGTTGACAAGCCCCGCGATTATACAAATAGCATAGAATCTTTTCCTGTTTGTATTGAGTCCGTAATATCCGTCATTCCATATGCTGTAAGTGACCTGAACCAGAATACCGATAAAAATAACAATAAAATCCATCGTTAATCTGTTCGCAAATACAATGCCCGCTGTATCAATGCATATAACAATGGCAGCTCCTATCACACAGCCCCAGAAGCCGTACATATATGCTCTGCCCCGGACAGCTTCCTGTCTCTCATCATAGTGAGTCTTCAGTTTCTTGTCCCTGTTTACGTATCTGAATACGATCACACATATCAGAAGACCTACAATTATTCCAAATGCTATTCCTGATGCTTTTCCTATACTGAAACTATCCATATCTCTATCTTCCTTCCTAAGATCACGGCATTTGACATCCGCTTCCCTGTTTTTAATAATCTCCGAGTTATACTCTGCCTGTAACATGAGGGGTTGGCATTGGCCTTCTGCCCTCCTTCTGAATGGTATAATAACCCCTTGATAGAAATATGTCAAGTATATTTTACATTTTTCTTTTCTGGAATGATTTTTTCCACAGACTTGTGGATTGAAAATGCTCTCAAAACCTTGCAGTCACTTGATTTCCCCGAGAAATGCCTTCATAGGATTAATCTTCCTGGCAACATCATAGATTGAATCCTGCTCGTTTTGAATATAGTCGGTAAGCTGCGCGATCTCTTCGTCGGAAAAGCCGTTATTACTGACTTTCCGGCATTCGGGGAGAGCAAACTCGGCTGATTTTGCCCCATCCTCGAACAGAACGTACACTGCCTTGCTGTCTTTACTTCTTGTCATTGTGGATACGCTCATTTTGATCTCACTGTTCATGTTATTTCCCCTTTAAAGCCCTGCCAGTGCTTCACACATGGACTTTACGTATTCGTATACGTGATCCGGAGACTCCTTCCCGTACCGCTCGATTATCCGAATTATCGCCGAACCGACAATGGCTCCGTCCGATATCGACGCCATTTTCCGGGCCTGCTCCGGTGTGGAAATACCAAAACCTATTGCACATTTTATATCGGTATTTTCGCGTATGATCTTAACAATAGACTCAAGATCCGTGCTTATCTCGCTTCTGACTCCCGTCACCCCGAGACTTGATACAAGATAGATAAACCCTTCTGCCTCTTTCGCGATCATGGATATCCTGTATTTCGACGTAGGAGCGATAAGGGATATCAGATCGACGCCGTTTTTATGACAGGCTTCCCAAAACTCACCCTTCTCCTCAAAGGGCAGATCCGGAAGTATCAGTCCGTCGATGCCCACTTCCTTACAATTTGAGAGAAAATCATCCGCTCCGTATGAATACACCACATTGGCATACGTCATAAATACCATGGGAATCCTGACATCCCGCCGAAGATCCCTTACAAGATCGAATATCTTATCCGTTGTAGTTCCCGCTGACAAAGCCCTTATATTTGCCGCCTGGATAACCTCGCCCTCCGCCGTAGGATCCGAAAACGGAATCCCAAGCTCTATAAGGGAGGCTCCTGCCCGAACCGCAGCGCGAATGATTTTTGCCGTTGTTTCAAGGTCGGGATCTCCGCATGTGATAAAAGGTATGAACGCCTTCCCGCCTTCAAAGGCCTTGTAAATATTACTCATTGATGTCCTCCCCTCTGTATCTGGCTATGGCCGCACAGTCCTTGTCTCCGCGTCCCGATATGGTGATCACCATAAGCTCATCCGGCTTCATTTCGGGTGCGATCTTAACAGCATGTGCCACAGCATGAGCCGATTCTATCGCAGGTATTATGCCTTCTGTCTTGGCAAGATACTCGAATGCACACACAGCCTCCTCATCGGTTACCGGTACATATTCCGCTCTTCCTATATCGTGCAGATAGGCGTGCTCCGGGCCTATCCCGGGATAATCAAGTCCCGCGGAAATCGAGTACACCGGTGCGATCTGTCCGTACTCATCCTGACAGAAATATGATTTCATTCCGTGGAATATCCCAAGCCTTCCGGTTGCTATTGTTGCTGCGGTCTCATATGTATCCACACCTCTTCCCGCAGCCTCGCACCCAATAAGGCGCACCGAATCATCATTTATAAAATCATAAAATGTACCTATCGCGTTAGAGCCGCCTCCCACGCAGGCTAAGACCACATCAGGAAGCCGTCCTTCGGCCTCAAGCATCTGTGATTTTATCTCTCTTGAGATCACGGCCTGAAAATCGCGGACGATGGTGGGAAACGGGTGAGGACCCATAACCGAGCCGAGGCAGTAATGTGTGTCGTCTATCCGCCTCGTCCACTCTCTCATTGCCTCCGAAACCGCATCCTTAAGGGTTGCCGTCCCGCTCTTTACAGGAATTACATCGGCACCGAGAAGCTTCATTCTGTACACGTTAAGAGCCTGCCTCTTCGTATCCTCTTCACCCATGAACACAACGCATTCCATTCCGAAAAGTGCCGCTGCCGTTGCTGTTGCGACTCCGTGCTGTCCGGCTCCCGTCTCGGCAATAAGCCTAGTCTTGCCCATCTTCTTCGCAAGAAGCGCCTGACCAAGAACATTATTTATCTTATGAGCCCCCGTATGGTTCAGATCCTCTCTTTTCAGATAGATCTTTGCCCCGCCGAGATCCTCCGTCATCTTTTTCGCGAAATACAGTCTCGACGGCCGTCCCGCATAGTTATTGAACAGTTCCGTAAGTTCCCGGTTAAACTCCTGATCCTTCTTGTAATGGTCATATGCCTTCTCAAGTTCTATAACGGCATTCATCAGCGTTTCCGGAATGTACTGCCCTCCGTGCTGTCCGAATCTGCCCCTTGATCTGTTATCTTTCATGCCTTCCTCCGATACTTTTTATATACCTGTCAGTCCTGTTATTTACAAATCTCTTAATTCTCGAGCATCATACTTCTTACCGTCATGACAAATCTGCGCATCTTGTCGGGATCTTTTATGCCGCCGGTCTCGATCCCCGAGCTTACATCAACCCCATA
>DGUG01000033.1 GCA_002394535.1 Lachnospiraceae bacterium UBA4316 | reverse complement strand
CATATCGGTGGTCATGATACTTATAATCGTATGCGGGACCCTGTTCTCGCCTTACGATCCGAATGCTATGAGTGCTGCTGACAAGTTTGCCGATCCTTCACCGGCTCATCCTCTTGGGTGTGATAATTTCGGAAGGGATCTGTTTGCCAGGCTTTCGATAGGGGGTGCAACAACACTTTTTGTAGCTCTTGTCACTGTGCTTATCGGAGTAACATTCGGGATAATAATAGGAGCTCTGACCGGATATTTCGGTGGAGCGGTAGATGAGATACTGATGAGGTTTAACGATGCTGTTCTTGCCTTTCCGAGTATACTGCTTGCACTTGTTTTCATCAGCCTTTTCGGAAGCGGTACATGGAAGGTCATAATCTCGCTGGGGATTGTTTTTGTGCCGAGTTTTGCACGAATAGTACGCGGTGAGTTTATGCGCTGCAAGTATCTGGATTATGTAAGATCGGCCAGATTGATGGGAGCTGGTGATTTTCGCATAATGTTTGTTCATATTTTGCCCAATACACTCCCTGTAGTGCTGTCATCGGCTGTTATAGGTTTCAATAATGCCGTTCTGGCGGAGGCAAGCATGAGCTTTCTGGGAATCGGTGTACAGCCTCCGTCGTCGTCACTCGGCAGAATGCTCTCCGATGCCCAGGCTTTTTTGTTTTCGGAGCCATCATATGCAATATTGACCGGAATTACCATTGCCCTTATAGTTCTTGGCTTTTCGTTATTAGGAGATGGATTAAAGAAAAATGCTTGAAGTAACCGACCTGCACATTGAAATAGAAGACAATATCATCCCTGAGACGGTGGTGTATGATTTTGACTTAAAAATAGAACCCGGAGAGATCGTCGGTATAGTCGGGGAATCCGGTTCCGGTAAGTCTATGTCAGCTCATGCGATCGTCGGATTATTGTCCAGAAAGGACATGAAAAAGAAGGGAAACATAGAGTTTAACGGCGAGGATCTCCTTTTGGCTTCAAGGTCACGGCTCCGCGAGATTCAGGGGGATGACATTTCCATTATATTTCAGGAGCCCATGACAAGCCTTAATCCGGTCAAGAGGATCGGGTGGCAGATAGAGGAAGCTCTCAGGATACACAGAAATCTGTCAGATGAAGAACTTAAAAGTGCTGCAATAGCAATGATGAAGGATGTAGAGATTCCTGATGCGGAAAGTAGGTACTACATGTACCCTCATCAGCTTTCGGGAGGACTCAGACAACGTGTGATGATTGCTGCGGCCCTTATATGCGACCCGAAGCTCCTGATAGCGGATGAACCCACAACAGCGCTGGATGTGACGATACAGGCACAGATTATAGAACTGTTAAAGCGTATCAATCGCGAAAGAGGGACGGCTATACTGTTCATCTCACATGATCTGAGTGTTGTCAGGTCCCTTTGCAGCCGTGTGCTTGTAATGAATAAGGGAAGGATAGTGGAGAGCGGTTCCGTAGATGAGGTGTTTGAACATCCCAGAGAGGAATATACAAGGAATCTGATATATGCTATTCCCAAATTTCAAAAAATAGCGAATCCTGTAGATTGTCAAAATCGCAAGCCTATTCTTGAGGTAAAAAATGTCAGTGCACGGTATAAAAAAATCACCGGATATTTTCAGCCCGGCAGGAAGCAGAAGGATGTGGTAAGATCCGCGTCATTTACCATGTATGAGGGTGAGATTGTCGGACTGGTCGGTGAAAGCGGATGCGGTAAAACGACGCTGGGAAAAACCATACTTGGAATGCTTGATGATACCGATGGCGAGATAGTTCATTATTCCCAAATGCCGCAGATGATATTTCAGGACCCGTACGGGTCTCTTAATCCTTCCAAAACCATTGGCTGGATACTTGAGGAACCCCTTCGGATCAACGGGAAGTACACTCCGGATGAGCGCCACGAGCGGGCAAAGAAGATGCTCGGGCTTGTGGGATTGGACGAGAGTTACCTGTCAAGAAAACCGAAAGCATTGTCTGGAGGACAGAGACAGAGGGTGTGCATAGCCCTTGCCCTTATGCTGGGCCCCAAGCTGATTATTGCTGATGAACCTGTTTCGGCACTTGATGTTACCGTTCAGGACCAGGTAATAAAACTTCTGATTAAGCTTAACAGGGAGCTTGGCATAGCACTTCTTTTCATATCACATGATTTAAAGGTTGTATATGAACTGTGCTCGCGAATAATAGTCATGAAAGACGGTGCTATCGTAGAACAGGGTACTGATACGGATGTATATAATCATCCGAAAGATCCTTACACAAAACAGTTGTTATTAAGTGCAGGATATACAAAATGAAATTATATATGTTATTTTTGAATTTGCAGGTTAAGAATTTGTCACATTAGTCGATATAAATATTGCAAATAACAAAAAACATGTTATAATTTACCTTGTACTGATTATGTTAACCATTCGGTACGGGGGTGAGGAAAATAAAGTGATGAAGGGAATCGACAGTTTACAGTTCAATAATTACAGTGCTTATAACAGGATAAACAATCCTGTTGACAATGCCGGACTTAAAAAGCTCAGCGAAGAAGCGGTTCAGGCTCCCAAGCAGGAAGAGCGTGCGGAAGTCAGGGATCTTGACTTAAGGCTCGATGATATAAAACCGCGGCAGAACGCAAGTCTTGAGGATATTTCTCTTAGCCTTAACGAGCCGAGCGGATTCGAGATGAAGGGCAGGGATTCCGATATTCTAAGCCTTGACATGGAAAAGGCTGTTTCTGATATGCAAAAAGATCAGGCGCTTATGCAGTATCAGTATTTTGTAGGCGATACCAATCTTCTTGGCAGTGAAGACGGCATAGTTATTGCAAAGTAATTTATATAAATGATTTTTAACCCCTTGCAAAATGCAAGGGGTTTTTTTATACTCATTCCCATGAGTAAAAACAAGAAAAATGAAGTTCTTGCGTGTCTCGGTCTCCTGTTTGTGACAATATGCTGGGGGATGGGATTCGTATTTGTTAAATCATCCGTAGATGTGATGCCGCCGTTTTACCTGCTGGGATTCAGATTTTTTACAGGCGGTGTCATATTAGGTCTGATATTCATAAAGAAGCTGATAAGGACAGGTCGTGATGTTCTGATTCACGGGACTGTTCTCGGAGTGGTGTTATTTGTTGCCATGGCTTTCCAAACCTATGGCTGTAAATATACCACAGCCGGGAAAAATGCTTTTATTACAACAATTTATGTTGTTCTTGTACCATTTCTGCATTTTCTCATAAATAAGGTAAAGCCAAGGGCCAGGCATATAATAGCGGCATTGATCGGATTTTGGGGCATAGGCCTTATATCCCTTACCGAATCGTTTACGATTGAACTCGGGGATTTTCTGACTCTTATTTGCGGGCTGTTTTATGCTGTGCAGATTGTAATGATCGCAAGGTATACCGAATGTGACGATTCCATACTTCTTGTTATATGGCAGTTTATAGTAACAGGTGTTTTGTCATTTATGTTTGCTGTACCTGTTTCGGGAGGACTTGCGGCGTCCATGTTTACGAGAGATTCGATTACAGGCGTTGCCTTTTTGATCGTGTTCTCCACCATCTTCGGTTTCGGTCTCCAAATAGTCTGCCAGAAGTACGCACCTCCTGCACCGGCGGCGATCATAATGGGAATGGAGGCTGTATTCGGAGCGATAGCCTCTTATGTATTTCTGCATGAGGTTATGACGGCAAAAACAGTAATAGGATGCGTTATGATGATCTTTGCGATGCTTCTTGTTGAAATAGATATCGTCAGTTATTTTTATCCCGACGAATATATCGGGAGTGCGTATGATATTGATTACGATAAACTGTACGGGGAAGGAATAAGAGGCATCATATTCGATATTGACAATACACTTGTTATGCATGGATATCCGCCTGATGACAGATCCGTAAAGCTTCTGACCGAGCTTTCCGACAAAGGATTTAGTATTCTGTTTTTGTCCAATAATAAAGAGGAAAGAGTCAGAAGTTTCAGAGACGGAAGTCTTCCCCGGGCTATGTATCTTCACAAAGCCAACAAACCCTTGAGAGCCGGATATCGTATTGCGATGGAAAAAATGGGTAGTGATAAGGAAACAACTGTATTTATAGGTGACCAGCTTTTCACGGATGTATGGGGTGCCAAAAGATGCGGGATCAGAAATATTCTTGTCGCACCCATAGATCCGCATGAGGAGATACAGATAGTACTGAAACGTATACTTGAAAGGGCGATTCTGTCATCATACAGACGCTCCGGACTCGACAAAATAAGACCACACGAGAAAAAAGAGTTGAATATTTGACAACTGTAATGTAAACTAGTGAAGAATCTTTTTACGGAAATTAAATGAACATTGTTTTAAGGAGGATTATCGGATGATTTCAGCTGGTGATTTCAGAAACGGAATTACTGTTGAGATTGACGGTCAGATTTTTCAGATCATCGAGTTTCAGCATGTTAAGCCCGGAAAAGGCGCAGCCTTTGTCAGAACTAAATTAAAGAATATTGTCAACGGTGGTGTGGTGGAAAAATCATTCCGTCCTACGGAAAAGTTCCCCCAGGCACGTATTGATAGAAAAGATATGCAGTATCTGTACAATGACGGAGATCTCTATTACTTTATGGATAATGAGAGTTTTGAGCAGATCGCCCTTAATAACGATACTGTAGGAGATGCTCTTAAGTTTGTTAAGGAAAACGAGATGGTTAAGGTGTGCGGACATAACGGAAATGTGTTCGCTATCGAGCCTCCTTTATTTGTGGAGCTTGAGATTACCGAAACAGAGCCCGGATTCAAGGGTGATACGGCTACAGGCGCAACGAAGCCCGCAACCGTAGAGACCGGAGCAAACGTTAATGTTCCTCTTTTTGTTGAGATCGGTGATAAGATCAAGATCGATACAAGAACCGGAGAGTATTTATCCAGAGTTTAATTTGGTATTACGTCAAAGGACTGCGTAAGCAGTCCTTTTTTTGTGCTTCATCCGTCAGAGATCACCGAATAGTAAAAGGAGATCATAATGGAATACATGGAATTTTTGGACGAAGTACGCGATTATATAAACGAGGAGTCGGATAATATTACCGTTCACGTGCACAGTGCTCTGAAGAATAACGGGGTTAAGCTTGCGGGGCTTTCATTTGCCGAGGAAGGATGTAATGCGTCTCCTACAATCTATATGGAGGATTATTATTCAAGATACTTAAAAGGGGAGGATATTTGTGATATCGGAGACAGTCTGCTCAAACAATATCGTATGAACAGCCCTGCGGTAAGGCTTGATATGACCTTTTTCGACAATTTTGAATC
>DGUG01000206.1 GCA_002394535.1 Lachnospiraceae bacterium UBA4316 | reverse complement strand
CCCGGATGAGTTCTTCCTTATCTTCAGCTGTCCATCCACCTGCAAGCAGAACCGCAGCTGTTGTGTTTGTGTCTTTCATGGCCTGCTCCTTCCTACATCTGCAGTTTCCACACCCTGTACTCTTCTTCAGTCATCAGGGCATATCCTCCGTCAACCTTCACAATCTTTTCTGCGCCGTTGTAATACGGGTCTGTCTCCCTTGCCTTCTTCGCCTGGTATCGTGTGGTGTATATTTTCATTTCTTCCCCCTCCGCTCTCTCTGAATGTTGCTTACAGGACAATGATAATTCCTTTAAGGACATTTGTCAACCGTCTTTTTGTCCTTTTATCACATTTTGTTGACAAAAGGACATCTGCGTTTTATAATCCTCTTAACGAAAGGTGGTGATTATATGAACGAAAGAATCAAAAAACTTAGAAGAACCTTAGATCTTACTCAGCAGGAATTCGCTGATAGAATTGGTAGCAAGCGCAACACCGTTGCCAAATATGAAAGTGGCGACAATTCTCCAAGTGCTGCTGTTGTCTCTCTTATCTGCAGGACCTTTGATGTGAACGAGACCTGGCTCCGGACCGGTGAAGGTGAGATGTTCGTGGAGAAATCCCGGATGGACACCATCGCAGAATTCGCCGCAGACCTATACAATACAGATATGAAATTCAAGAGGGATTTGATAGAAGTCCTCGCCAAACTGGATGAGTCGTCTTGGAAGGAGCTGGAAAAGATTGCCAATATGTTTATCGAGACGGCATCAAAAAAAGAAGAGTAGCCGTTACTGGTTACTCTTCTTTCCGTTTAAAAGACTGGAGATAAACGTGTAGATGTATCTGAGCATCTTCTCGTCGTCTATCTCGCGTATTATCTCCAGTATCTGTTCCTTGTAGTCCATAGCACTCCACCCCTTTTTAAGACTGCAAGGCAGCTCAATCCCTTGATCAGATTATCGAACATTTGTTCTGTTTTGTCAAGAGTTGAATGGAGGTTCTCTTATGACTATTCGCAGATGCCTTGGCAATGTGAAAGACGGTGTCGAGGTTAATTCATCCCTTGTTAAGCTCGTCCTCAAGGCTCGTCTTGAGGAATATTCCTATAACCATGTTGGTGAGATGACCGATGCGGCTTCCGTCGCCGGTGACATCCGCAGAAACATTGATGCGTGGATCGCTGAAGCAATTCAATTGTCCGGCAGGTCCAGCTGATTTACTCTGAAAGGGTGATAGTATGCCAAGAAAAAAGAAATGTGCTCTTCCCTCCGGAAATGTCCGGGTCCAAAGGAAATACAAAGGCCCTGACGGGAAGTACCACACCAAGTCCTTTACCGCTTCCACAGCTGTGGAAGCAAATGCCCTGGCGGACGAATGGATGAACCACCGCAGGGAGATAGACGGGAAGATGACTGTCCGCATGGCAGTGCAGATGTACATCGACTCGAAAGAGAATGTTCTCTCCCCGTCCACCATCCGCCCATACCGGGCAATGCTCCGGAACCACTTCGGTCCACCTTTTGGTGATATCCTGCTTGTTAAGATTACAAATCATGACATCCAGCTCTGGATCAGCGACCTGTCATCCAGGTTTAAGCCAAAGACGGTCCGGAACAATGCCCTGCTGTTTATATCCGCTCTCAAAATGTTCGCTCCGAAGTTTGACCTGATGGTTACCCTGCCTTCCAAACAGCGGCAGGAATACTACTGCCCATCCGATGCGGATATCAGGACACTACTCTCCATCGTTACCAATGACCAGCTGAAGGCCGCGATCTATCTCGCCGCTGTCGGTACTCTGCGTCGTGGAGAAATCTGTGGTCTTATGCGGTCTGATATAGAGGGCAATGTCATCCATGTCCATAACTGCATGGTCCTTAATGATGACAAAGAATATGTCATGAAGCCTTACCCCAAGACCTATGAGTCATACCGATATGTTCCCATGCCTGGGAATATTATTGAGTTTCTCCTGTCTCTCCCAGAGAATGAAGACGGCAGGCTGCTCTCCGTCATCCCGTCCTACATCAGCGATGCTTTCGCCTGGGCAGTCAAGAAGTCCGGTCTCCCGCACTTCCGGTTCCATGACCTTCGGCACTTCTCGGCATCCTATCTCCATGCGCATGGAGTTCCGGATCTCTATATCGAAAAGAGAGGCGGATGGGCAGAAGGCAGCTATGTCATGAGACGGATCTACCAGAATGTTATTGACCTTGAAAAGGTAAAACAGGACAAGAAGATCCTGGATGCATTCGGTACAATATCCGGTACACTTGATGCACAAATTGATGCACGAACCACCAAAACACCTGCAGTATAGGCATACCCTGTGGGTTCAAGTCCCGCTGGCTGCACTTTTTGGTGGATCAGAGGAACCGCACAACAGAGCCATTTTTTGGCTTAGTTGTGCGGTTTTCTCGACTTTTTTCCGTCTTATCTTTTCTCCGTCCGAAATGCTATTTCGGTATCAAGGTACACATTTTCGGTACACTTGATGCACGTTTTGATGCACGAAATTCCCCTTATTTTCGTGTGGGTTTCCTGCCCAAAACGAACAGAATTGATGCATGCATCATAAAGTCCACAGCTTCTGCGCTCCGGTATCATCCGACTTCCACATGGCTCCCTCATTCGGGGAGCCTTTTGTATCGTCAAAGTAGTACCAGTTCCCGTTGTCCTGCTGCCATCCTGTGAGCATATATCCCTGTTT
>DGUG01000030.1 GCA_002394535.1 Lachnospiraceae bacterium UBA4316 | reverse complement strand
GTAAGTTCCTTTCCGACGGAAACATTCCTATGGATAACAATTACGCTGAGCAGGCCATTCGGCCATTTACTCTCGGCCGGAAGAACTTCGTCATAATTGAGTCCGACAACGGCGCAAAGGCCAGTGCCGTTCTGTACAGCCTCGTAGAAACCGCCAAGTCAAACCAAATCAACACATACAAGTACTTCGAGCTCCTTCTTTCGGAACTACCGAACCACATGAATGATACGGATCTCCGCTTCATAGATGATCTCATGCCCTGGTCACCGCGTATTCAACGAGAATGCCCAAGTCATCTCAAGAAATCTTAAGTTTTCAATGTGCAATAATCCGATATATAGTCTGAATCCCTACAGAAATGTGGGGATTCTTTAATTCCTGGTACGCGTGTTTGAGGACTTACCAAGGTTTTATTTGCGTGCCTTGACATCAGTAAACATAGCCGTTATATTCAAGAGGCTGAGAGATGAACTGTTCATCCTCAGCCTCACATTAACCTATCATAGAAGATCTTTACATTTACAGAAAACTATTCACACACTCTACACTACCGCTTAATCAGTCCAGTTAATCGTAGGACGATATACTTGAGTACATGCCAAGTGGTATTCTCGCCCGAATTCAAAATGTCAATATGCTGGTTTTGGATTGTTTATTTTTACCGGAATACAATTAACTTCCGCTATGTTTTTGACTTTTTTTATCCAATCCCGGCTCAACCCCTTTACATAAATAGCGTCAGGTTTTATGATCCTATCAATATATCGTCCCGTTTTGTACTTTCCTTTGCCGTCCACTTCATTATACAGAAGATAACGCCATTCTCTTTGTTGTTCCCATTCTTGCCTTTCGCCGGTATATTTATCTATACCATATTTATCCTTTACACAGAATAATAGTTTTACCTGCTCTTGCTCACCAAAAAACTCAAAAATATCCCCAAATGATTTTGTCTCAATATAATAAACTGGGTCAATGATTACATGTGCCTTAACGAATGTCTTTAGTGAATACTCAAGGCATATTCCATGATCACGCGCATACTGACGCCACATATTTTCATTTCCTTCAGGGGAATTCTCCGTGAAACAACTTGCCACGTATTTTCCCCTCTGTTTTCTGTATTCCATAGATAACAAAGTAGCCACATTTCTGCACCCCATTCTCTTAACACTTCTCAAAGCTGGATATGGACTATAATGCTTCTTCTTGGCATCTCGTCTGATAAGATAATCGATGTATTTAAAATCCTTTGGACCAAACTTAGATACATACAATTCATATTCGTCATCAAAAAGATTTGGGTTTGTCGCCCATACCCTACATGATTTAAGAGCATCTAGCTCATATATATGTTCCTCATCAAGAGGGCGATACCGATATATTTTCATTCCACCGACAGAGTAATCATATTCCTCAAGTTTTCTTAATCTTGCAATATCATTTTTTACATCTGCGTTTCGAATAAGATCGTATTTATCCATACATAATTATTATTGATTTCTTGCAGTTCACTTCTGCAACCTTATACTCGCTTTAGCCCATTAATAATCAATGATCTCCTGATAATGAGATATCATTATATATTGCCCACCCTTATCAAATATCTTTTTATTACTTCATATCGCGATCTTTAAAAATAACATCAGTAAGCGGAAGCAATCCTTCGCGTGCAAAATACGCGGAAAACGAATCCTGTACACTCGTAATATAAGGTGGTATAAGCCTTCCTATTCTCTTCCATGCTCTTTCTATTTCTGACTTTGATATCACTCTAAAATACCTAAAATCAAACTCTATCAGATACTCCTAAGTTAGTTGCAATTCTTAATCATTCATGAGTTTTAGGGACAATCTGATTTAATACCTTATTACTAATAACGCTTAATATCGCGTTTCTTGCCCTATTATTTAAGTAGGCACTATTGAGATGGCTTTTACTATATTGCATAAAGGTGTCCTTTGTTTCTTCTACAAGCAATCCGGTGAAATAGTTTTCCCAGCTAAAGTATTTGCTACTTTCTATATAGGATTCCGGTTTATCAATAATATCAGCAATTCTATTTCCATCAATAAGACCGGAAGCCAGTACAAGCCATTCAAACGATTCAGGTAAATAGGCAGCTACATCCGGATTGGTTTTCATGTATAGGTATAAATCCCCAATCTCCGGACCGAAAGATGCTCCATCCGCAATAACAAGAATATGCTTTCCTTTATTATTTGAAACAAGCTTGTTGATTTTTGACTTTCCAACCGCTGAAATGCACTCAATATTAGGATCTACAGATGATTTAAAAAATTCAAATCCCGAGTTTGTATCTTCAATTAATGCCACATCTATAGGGAATGTCTTATCTGCATCATTAAAAGTATACAAATTATATAGTGAATTGTATGTTTGCCGTATATCAGAATACTTGCCGGAATTATGGATTCCATATATTTCTTCAACTGAATATGGAAGATTAGGGAGATTTTCTCTTGTAATAATAACGTAGTAATTATCACTGCCCTTTATCTTTTCAGCAAAATCGCGGGTTTTTACCGAACTTGTATCTTCGTCCGCAAATATAACACATTCTGAACTTTGATTGATTACATCTTCCCAGTTGCTATTATTAATAGTTTTGCATTTCCTCTCACAGAAAATGTCCACACCTGATTCGTCCCCTAATCTCTCATTTGCCTCTATGAGATTCATGAGAGTTGTTTTTCCTGTGGCACTGTCTCCGCGTATAATAGTAATATTCCGTTTTACTTCCAGTTCAAACTTTATTCTTCTGTTCTGGATAATAATATGATATCGACCCTTCATATATTACTTTTCCTCAATTAAATACGCTTCAGAAACGTATTCTTTATTGTTATGGACAGATTTCCCCGTATTTTCGATATATGCTTCGAATTCATCTGCCCCACTAAAATCCATGATATGATGGAGATTAATTGTAAGGTCTTTCTCCTTGCTGATCTTAACTATCCATTTTGCGCAGTTATCCCCACAAGCCGATGCATTAAAAATCTTTCCGCTTTCGTCAAATTTCATAAGCATTAATGTTTTTACTCCCCCGGACAGATCCTTTACTGATATCGAACCAAGAAACGGACTATCAATCACATGCGCACCTAGGACTTGTGATTGATCAATATCTTTAATCATATCTACCGAAAAAGGATCTGTTATCCACTCATCCATATACACATTGTCAAAATATGTGGGGGGATGATATATAGAGTTTTTTACATCTCCAAAGACAATTCTTAGCATGGGGTTATGAATCCTTTCACTCACGATATAATGTGATAATAATATTTTAGTAAGATCGCTTTATTCCGTCAAACGCAAACTTTTCTCCGAGTTGACGGCGAGTATATAAAAGTATATAGATGTATATATCTCAATCAAAAGTATATAGAAGTATATAAAGGGTCTATTGTTTGGACTGTTTCGGAACTAACTGTTATAGTTTATTGATATCTACATCCGAAGGGTGAACAGGCTCTTCCAGTGTCTGTGAATTCTTGTCTACTCCGTTCGGAACAATATACTCTCCTTCTTTGAAATCATATACGATTTTCTCGGCATTATTCTGTGTGTAATATGCCACCGACTTGGCTGCTTCTGTCCCTACATAATTAAGCACATGTTGATTATAATGATATTGATCTACCATGTACTCCGCACTCACATCGGAAAGAACTGTTGTTGCCATAGCATAATTATTGCTTTTTATACACAAATCGATCTCCGATTCAATAATAGTGCGATAAATATCCTTGTAGTCAATGGTTCTCCCGGGAGTAATTATAAATAGTTTTTCAAGGCCGGCCTTAAACATAGGGGTCATGATTTTTTCCAGACTGTTTTTGTATGAGTCTGCTGTAGAGCCCTTGAGCCCGTCAGCCTCTCCGTGAAGCCACAATCCATATATATGTCCGATCTTGTATCCGTTGTTCTCCAAATAAGCAACTGAAGCCTCAAGCCTTTGCCTTACGTCCGTCATAACGCCTTCCGATGTCCATATTTCCATATCAGCGTTAGACATCGAGGCCGAAACTGCTATAACGCTTCGTCCTGTCAGCCCATGGTATTCATTTACAAATGAAGATACAAGCGAACCCTTCTTAACTCCCGGAAACTCATTAAGTCCCGTCGGATTATTCTCATTGGCACCAAAAGGTTCTTCTATTCGGTAGAGCTTTGTTGGATCAGATATAGGTCGAAACTCCATTCCCGCTTCTTCCGAAACCTTGGGCGCCAGAGACGCATCACCGCCCTCTCCTGACATATTGTATTGACCCATAAACATGATTAGATCAACTACTTTGCCCTCTTCAGGAGGTTTTGTTTTGCCTTGGAACGTATCTCCATATCCTTCCGTTTCATCTTTCTCAAGGATTGTTTCCGTATTCTCCGAGGCCTGTTCCGCAGTTGGGGCTGGCTGTACGTTACCATTGGTATTGTCCGTACTTTGGTTTCCACCTCCGGCATTGCAGGCACACAGCATCACCGTAATTGAAGATACAATCAGTGCGCAAACAAATGATCTTATTATGGTTATGTAACTAGTTATCTCTTCATAAATCATATACTTTCCAACTGATGAAAACAATTTCGCAACACCTCATAATTCTCCCAAGGAACGCTTTGTATCTGCTCATCTATAAGTTTAAATACCTTCTCTGGAAACTGCACAGCCCATGTAACTCCTAGGTGTGCCTTTAACCTCATTCTGTTATTGGGGATATAGCGCGAGGCGCTCTTCTGCATCCTATCAACAAAATCGCCTGCGTCTTTGACAATCGCGGCATCATAGGGATCTTCAGCGATTGCATCAAGCATAAGCGTCTCCAGAGCTCCCTGATGCTTCGTCGGAACAACTATAAGAAGGGACGAAACAGTCCTCTTAATACCAAACGCATCATAATAATTGTTATCAATCCAACAATCATTCTTCATTTCTGTCACAATCGGTATGAACAGGTGCGAGGAATGCGATTCAATAGACTCTATGGTCTTATCATCACGATCAAGAATCAAAATAATTTTCGAGAATGCTTCGGATTTGATCATCGGAGACAAAATCTTCTCGTCAAAAAAAGAAGACATCTTGTCTTTTCCGCCTACACCACAAATGAGCAAGCGGTCATCTCCTCTTTTGTACCAGTTGATAGACTGATCGAACTCGCTTTGCTTTATATCAATATGTTCCGGTGCTTTCTTGCTGAACTCCCAGCCTGACACTTTATTCAGATAATAGCTGAGAAGAATGGCATCCGTGCCTCCCTCGCAAAGAACAACGCTATTCATAAACGCACCTCGAATCCGAAGTCTTCACGGTCCTTATAAACATCAAAGCCACTCAAGGAGCGCGATAATGTTTTATTGCCTTCCTTTCGGAGTGTGATCACATTTATTATGTCGTCGTTCGGAGATTTGTCATAATCCTGCGTATTCAAGATGCCATCCAAAGCTTCAAGACTGTGCGTAGTAATGAAAAGTTGCACATTGTATTGCTGACACGCCTTGGTTACGAACCGGAATATATCATCATAGTACTGCTTATGGATAGACGTCTCTATTTCATCTATGAGCAATATTCCCCCACGTGATCTTACAATCTCGTTAGCAAGGACAAGAGCTCTTTTTACACCATCACCATATGTAGATAGAGGCATGTTCCCCAATCTGTCATGTTTTATATAATTTACCATGTGAGACCCGGTATCACTTGGCAATGTCAATATGTCACTAATTCCATTATCAAACAGTTTCAACATCATTACGCAAATGTCTTTATATTCCTCATTTCGAACAATCTCGTTTATTATATCTCCTCTTAAATGCGCAAAAGCCCCTACGTATCGTATTGGAAGACTTTCAGATTCGGTATACGAATAATCTGACATCCTAACGTACCTGTGGAACTTAACAGGGGTTTGTTTAAACTTTTTCCCAAGATTTACCAATATGCCGCCTTCAAAGCCGTCAACTTCCGTCTCTCCCGCGAGAGCAGTTTGTGTCCTATTCTGTCTGCCACCTCTTTCCTGTGCAAAATCATAAAACATCTTTTTGTTCTCGCCGTGAAATCTATATGAGAACTCTTCATCGTTATATGTTCCACTTAATTCGATTTTCTTAATCTGAGATTCTTGAGGGAACATACACATCACATTCTCATAAATGGAATTGGAGTACTCCATAGCAAACTGATAATCTCTTTGACGAGCAATCTGTAGTACGTTTATAAGACCTGAATTATAGAAGCGTAAAAACTCAACAGCTTCCAACATAGAAGTTTTTCCACAGTTATTATTACCAACAATCAAGTTGATAGGGCATAGATGTTTCAGAGATAAATCTCTGATTCCTCTGAAACTATCTATATAGAGTTTATCTAATCCTGCCATTAACTGCTATCTCCTTAATCCACAAAATCAATTACAAGTCGTTTACCCAAAGCATCTGCGATCTTTTTCAAGGTCGTAATGGTTGGTCTGTTGTTTCCATTCTCTATATTACTGATATTAGACTGAGTAAGCCCCGATAAACTCGCAAGTTCTTTTTGTGTTAAGTTTGCATCCTCACGCGCATTAATAATTTGATCTCTGATCTCCCCAAGAATATCATAATCCGTATTATTCTTCACATTCTCATGCGAGGAAAAAGATACCTTTTTAAGTGCATCATCCAAGTATTCCTGAAAATTATCCATATTATCACCACCCTTACCATGATTATATCAAGATTTATATTATCGCGCAACAATATATAATATTCTATATATTGCGGCGTTAATATATTTTCAGAAATATTCTTGATCTACATTTTCCCATCCAGGCTCTTACCGGTTTCGATATGCTCAAAATTAGGAAGATAATCCATTAAAATCCCGACAATATCGGTTTTTGTGCAATTGGGCCGGTCAAAAGAACGATCAAGACTGTTGATTAGATCAGTGATACGGTCTTTATCAGGAATAGCCTTGTCTGTGATAACGCCAAGGCTTGTAAAGCGGCTCATATCAAGGGTTTCACCTTCTATGTAAAACTCCTCGAAGGATTTTTCGCCACTCGTGTCAGACTTGCTGAAATGTACAGGATATGATTTTCCGGACGACATGTGAGCAGCCTTGGAGATAGCCTCTTCATCACCGTCACAGTAGTCAGGTTCAAAGCCCATAGACCTAAGGAGATCTTCTGCTATCTTATCAAATGATGTCATCTGGGCTTCATCAAGTTTCGGGAAGAATATGTTCCTGTTGCCTCCAAGCATAGCAGACAACATGCAAATCTGTCCGGACTCTTCAGGGCTTACGAAATACCTCTTAACATCCGACGGCGCTGAAAGAGGCTGATGATGATTGATTCTTTCTAAGAATCCTGCAGGAAGAGAACCGTTTGAGAACGCCACATTGGCAAACCTGGCGGTCTTAACCGGGAATCTGTCCGAATATGCAAATATGAGATCCTCCATGATGCGCTTGCTCGCACCCATTATATTTACAGGGTTCGCCGCCTTATCCGTAGAAACGCAAAAATACGTCTCCGGCGGATTGGAGCTTAGCAGATCCAGCAGGCCCTTAGCATTAATCACATTATTTCGAAGCAGTGCCTCGACGCTGTATATATCCTTTTCGGATCTGACATGTTTATGGGCCGAAAAGTTAGCTACTATATCAAAGCCGTGGTAATCCGATCCTTCCCGCATGTGATTTTCAAACATTCTCCTGAAAGTGACACTATTGTAATCCATCGGGTAGGGAAGATACACCTCCGGCACATGCTTTGCGAACTTATCGCTTGAACGCAGTGATCTTGTCAGTTCAGTAAGCGCATTCTCATTTGTATCGACAATCACAAGTTCCGCAGGGTCAAAAAGCAGGATAGAACGGATGAATGAGGAGCCTATTGAGCCCGCACCGCCTATAACCAGCACGGATTTGCCGCCTATCTTCTCCGATAGCGCAACCTTGTTTGTCTCTACATCAACGGCAAACATGCTTCGATCACGCTTTATTACATATTTATTTATAAAACTCTCAAGATTAAACATGGTTTTATTCTATCATTCGCTTTGAGCATAGTCAAAAATAGTTTGTATCATTGTTTTATTACAGAATCAGTCTCTTCAATTATTCTCTTGCATTTTGCCATAGAAATGTCCATCTGAGAACCGCTCATAACTGCACAGGCCCGTTATAATATCCCTACTTTTAATGACTTATGTATCTTATCATCAATTCTTCTCTCTTCTGCCTATACTCAATTATCGGCATATCTGCGGCAACAAGGTTTTCGCCCATACGTAACGACGAAGCCTTGGGAAGCTGGGTAATAACAACTCTCTTGTCCTGACGCTCTATGATCTTGTTGGCACGGCTTCCGAACCATGCGATGATCTTATTGATAAGGCGGATCTTTGTGATTTTATTGTAGAACCTTAAGGAAATGATAGAGTTCTCGTCGTCAACAGGGATGAAGTAAGCAAGAACCATAATCTTATCCGTTATATGGTTTAGCCACATATTAGGAAATTTGAATGTAAGATTGGTTGATTTGATTACGCACTCACTTGCGGGCTTTGGAGTCTGTCCGTTGTCAGTCTCGTTGTTAGCGCTTGTCTGTAATGTATTGTCATCAAGCCATACAACCTTTGGTCCGTTACACAAGCACCTATTGCCGCGTCCTATCGTTGTTTTGTGTACAAATGCAAGATGAGATACATCCAGCTGGTTCTCTATCACTCTGGAATAGTGCACTCCCCATTTATCCGTTATCTCATCATATACATATGAATCATCGGTTACTACATCGAAACAGTCGGGCTCCCGATCCGGTGCCCCATCTCCGTACCATACGAATATAATACCTCCGATCTCCCGTGTCTCATAACTTTTGAGATTGAATCTTGAGAAATCGGCCTCTGATTTTCTTCCTTCAGATGGTATATAAACGCATTTTCCGCTTGTATCATATTCAATACCATGAAACGGACATTTTATATTTCCGTCACTGACACATCCTTTTGCAAGTGATGCACCCCTATGAGCACACAGATCGGTAACACAGCCAAGTTTTCCCGCCTTGTTCCTATACAGCACAAGGTTCTGGCCAAATCTTCTAAGACCGGTAAGTTTACCGGGCTTTACCGAAGCTGATGAAGTTATCGCGTACCATTGGTTATTAATCATAGCCGCCCTCCTTGGGAGTGCTCAGTCAAAATTGATCCGCTCTTCTTCTACAACTACAGGGCGGTGAATTACACGGGTATTGATATTAAGGACATATTCGCCCAAGAATCCAATAAAGAACAACTGAAGTGATCCGAGAAAGAACACACCTATAACCATGGGCGCATATCCGGCAGAAAACGAGCTCCAATGTGTCAGCTTCAACAGCAAAAAAACAATCGCAATTATAAAGCTAATAACTCCGGCTGCAAATCCTATAAGTGTTGCCAGGCGGAGTCCTACTTTCGTATAACTGGTAAAGCTGAGCATTGCACCATCATAGAGACTATAGAAATTGTTATGTGTCTTGCCAGCACGACGCTCCTCCTGCTCATAGCTAACCTCCGTCATATTAAACCCGGCACCGTACTCAGCAACTATACCACGCAGAAAAGGGATCGGATCATCAAGCTGCTGTAACAGGCGTACAAACGTTTTGTCGTATAGTCCGAATCCTGTAAAATGTTCTATAAGTTTGACAGGCGACATTGTCTTGATTATCTTGTAGTAGCAGCTTCTGAGAAAATACAGGATTCCTGATTCCTTGCTTGAAGTCTTGATTCCGCTGACTATCTTGTGCCCTTTTTCCCATTCACGGACAAATACCGGTATCATGTTTACCGGCTCCTGAAAATCAGCGGCAATGGATATGGTACAATCCCCTGTGGTCTGGCAAATTCCGTAAAACGGAGAGTTGAACTGACCGAAATTGGTAACGTTGAAAATAGCTTTGATCCTGTGATTTTGCGAACAAAGATTCCGGATGACATCTCTTGTACCATCCGTAGAGCAGTTATCAATGAACACGATCTCGTAATCATACTCCGGAAGTGCTTCATTGAACACATTGATTATTGAATTGGCCATTAATTCCGCATTTTCAACTTCATTGTAGCAAGGGATCATTACGCTTATTGTCTTCATAGTTTCAATTCTACCATTATAGGTCTTCCTAGTCAAAGTATGCATAAAACACCGTTTCATACGGCATGTTTCCAAGTTGCAGCTCCAGCCGGTCTATACACTTATAACCATTTTGTTCACAGAATTCTTCGTCAAATAAGTTGCCGTTTGCACCTATGTCAAATGTGATAAGCGAATACTGATGGTTTCTGACTTTGTCGATTATACCCTCTCTATATTCAAGATTCTGATTAACAACAGCCGGCAGGTACGGCAAATATTCCTGCGGAATACCTATATCCGATATTACTCCGATAGTTCCGGAACTTACCTCTCCCTCATGACCGCACTGCCACTCGCCGTTTTCTCTTGCAAATCCATCATAAGCGAGGCTTCTTGAATAAAATACATCCCCACTGCTGCTGTACTTTGCCGTATATCCATACGCTTTTTGCCACTCCGCAACCTCTTCATCTGACAATATATGCAACGGCATTCTTCCGAATCCGAAATAGAGTGTAAATACAACTATTATCACATACGAGACTATCGAGACTAATCTTCCGGTTAAGTAATCACCTGTTGGTAAAATGCGCTCCATACAAACCAGAGCAACAACCGAGACCGACGGCATCCACAATTGAAGAAAATAAGAAATAAGGGCACCATCATTCCTTCCGATAACAAAAAGAGGAATCAGCATGATAACCGCGGTAACAGCAGACAATACAAATGCATCGTTTTTATTTACCTTAAAACCCTTAAACTGTATCCCGCTCTTTCTCAGATTCCTGATACCAATAAACGCTGCCACTACAACAACCGCAAACAACGCCGCGAATGAAAAAACAAGATAATCCAATTGCTCAAAAAAAGTGGATATTTTGAAGCCACCTCCGATACCTGCCCCAAGATACGTAAATACGATTGTCTTCATCCAGTAAAGGGGCCACTCAACCGAAATTATCCAAGCAACCGCCAGATTAATACCAAGAGTAATAACAAAAAGCCTGAGTGCTTCTTTTCTCGAGCATAGAAATAAATATACAAAAACAGGAATAGCAACAAAAATAAAGTATTGCTTCGTGTAGAAACAGAGCGTGATACCAATCGCACACCAGACCGATTTACTTTTAACCTTTTCGGAAGAAGCCGCATATAACGTAAGAAGATAAACTAGAAGTCCCAGATCGTCCGGCGCGGCCGAAATGTATCCGTACCTCCAATGACAGAACATAAAAAGAAGAGTAGCAAGAACAGGAGCTACCGTAATCCTTGTATACCTTGCAACAATAAAGTATCCTATTAAACCCGAAGCGAGAATACAGAACAAAGAAATGGCAAAGTGCGCATAGACGGCATTGCATCCCGCTATCACTGCTATCGCAGCTCCCACAAGACTGTTTAATGGTGGATAGTCATAGTTTACCCCTGGGACCTCTCTTTCAAGCGAAGCCGTTGTATATGGACTGATTCCTTCGATAAATGAATTGGTAAGCGCTATATTAGCAGGTTCAAGCAGTTCTTTGGGATAAGGCAGGGCAATGATACCTGCATAAATGATTCTGAATACAAAAAACAAGGCAGCTGCAAGAACTGCCAAGGTTAATAGTTTGTATTCCGGTTTTTCATTTTTAAATCGTTCTATCAAGTTTTGATATATTCTCTTATCTGATCAATAGTGATTGCCTTCACTTCACAGCAACAACTGTATGTACAATACCACTCTGCAAGTTTCTCCATTGCCTTTTTGATGTTCCAGACCGGGCTCCATGCCAATTCCCTCCTGATCTTGGAACAGTCAAGTTTGAGATAGTTTGCTTCATGAGGACCATCATCGGATTTGTTAATCCACGTCAGTTTCTCATTTGTGCTTTTTTGACCATTATCATTATTGTCTGTATTTAGGGCATTCCAACTGTCACAGAACATCGTTGCTATCTGTGCAGTCGTAACTGCATCTCTGTCATCGGGACCTATATTATAGCACCCTTCGATTGATGGATTACCGTACTGTTCTGCTGCAACCCTCAGATAGCAGATTACTGGCTCAAGTACATGCTGGTAGGGTCTTATTGAATATGGATTCCTGACTATTATATCTTCTCCTGCAATCGCTGCTCTTACACAGTCGGGAATAATACGGTCTGTAGCAAAGTCGCCCCCGCCTATGACATTTCCTGCTCTCATGGTTGTTACCGGAACTCCCTTTTCTTTAAAGAAGGAATTCCTGTAACTGTCAGTTACAAGTTCGGAACAAGATTTTGAATTGGAATAAGGATCATATCCGCACAGCTCCTCTTCCTCTCTGTATCCTTCCTCACGCTCTTTATTGCGGTACACTTTATCTGTTGTAACATTTATGACGCTCTTTACGGAATCGGTCAGCCTGCAGCACTCAAGAACATTAACCGTTCCCATAACATTCGTCTCATACGTGCAGACAGGATCTTTGTATGAAGTCCGTACTATGGGTTGTGCAGCCATATGGATAACGATCTCCGGCTGAGCCTTGGCAAAAGTCTCTTTCAGCTTGTCAAGATCACGAATGTCAGCATATATGTTTGTAAGTACGCCATCGCACTCGTCAAAAGGACGAATCGCTGTTCCGTCTTCTCCGTTTAATCCGAGAAGTTCAAACAGGCTGGGATTCGTCGGGGGTGTGAGGGCATAGCCGGTGATTTGCGCTCCCGCCATCAGAAGTACCGAAGTCATCCACGAACCCTTAAAGCCCGTGTGGCCGGTCACAAGAACCCGTTTACCCTTATAAAATGTCATTATGTCCTTAATCATAGGTTATATTATGCAATAGATTCGGGCAAAAAACAAGCCCGGCATATGCCGGGCCTGCCAACTAAAACTCATATTATACAGGTATCTTACATCATGCCGCCCATTCCTCCGCCTGCAGGCATTGCGGGTGCATCTTCCTTGATGTTTGCTACTACAGACTCTGTTGTAAGAAGTGTTGAAGCTACGCTTGTCGCGTTCTGAAGAGCAGACCTTGTAACCTTGACAGGATCAAGGATTCCGTCTGAGACCATATCAACATACTCTTCCGTAAGAGCATTGAAGCCTATGCCGACCTTGGAATCACGAACCTTATTTACGATAACACTGCCTTCAAGTCCTGCGTTTGCTGCAATGGTGTAAAGAGGAGCTTCAAGTGCTTTAAGAATGATATTTGCACCGGTCTTCTCATCACCTTCAAGCTTATCTGCAAGCTTTGCCACATCCTTGGCTGCATGAATATATGCGCTTCCGCCGCCGGCGATGATACCTTCCTCAACAGCTGCTCTTGTTGCTGCAAGCGCATCTTCCATACGAAGTTTTGCTTCCTTCATCTCTGTCTCCGTTGCCGCACCTACACGGATAACAGCTACACCACCTGCAAGCTTAGCCAGACGCTCCTGAAGCTTTTCTCTGTCGAAATCGGAAGTTGTCTCTTCGATCTGAGTCTTGATCTGTGCGATTCTTCCTTCGATAGCCTTCTTGTCGCCTTCGCCATCTACAATAACTGTTGTTTCCTTCTGAACCTTAACGGATTTCGCACGTCCGAGCTGGTCAAGAGTTGCTTCCTTGAGGTCAAGTCCGAGTTCATCTGAAATTACCTGTCCGCCCGTAAGAATAGCGATATCTTCAAGCATTGCCTTTCTTCTGTCACCATATCCGGGAGCCTTAACACCGACTACCTGGAATGTTCCACGAAGTTTATTAACGATAAGGGTTGTAAGAGCCTCACCCTCGATATCTTCGGCTATGATGAGAAGTTTCTTGCCACCCTGAACAATCTGTTCAAGAAGAGGAAGAATATCCTGAATATTGCTGATCTTCTTGTCTGTGATAAGAATGTAAGGATCTTCAAGATTTGCTTCCATCTTGTCCATATCTGTAGCCATGTATGCGCTGATATAACCTCTGTCAAACTGCATACCTTCAACAAGATCAAGCTCTGTCTGCATTGTCTTGGACTCTTCTATTGTGATAACGCCGTCGTTTGAAACCTTTTCCATTGCATCGGCTACAAGGTTACCCACCTCGTCGTCTCCGGCAGAGATTGAAGCAACCCTTGCTATATGATTTTTGCCGTTTACGGCTGATGACATCTTGGCAATAGCGTCAACTGCGGCGTCTGTTGCCTTCTTCATACCCTTTCTCATGATGATCGGGTTAGCGCCCGCTGCAAGGTTCTTCATACCTTCTGTGATCATTGCCTGGGCAAGAACGGTTGCTGTTGTTGTACCGTCACCTGCCGCATCGTTTGTCTTCGTTGCAACTTCCTTAACAAGCTGTGCGCCCATGTTCTCGAAAGCATCCTCAAGTTCAATCTCTTTTGCGATAGTAACACCATCGTTTGTGATAAGCGGTGCACCGTATGATTTGTCAAGAACAACGTTTCTTCCCTTAGGTCCAAGTGTTACTCTTACTGTATCTGCGAGCTTGTTGACGCCGGACTCGAGTGCTGCTCTGGCATCTGCTCCGTATTTGATCTCTTTTGCCATTATAATTACCTCCTAATTCTTCCTATAGTACCAACGGGATGAGCCACGGCATTTAAGGTCCACTTCGTGGAGCCGTGGCCTGCGTAGCATCCAATTCCTTCGGAATTGCACGCTACCTACTCAATTACAGCCAATACATCATTCTGCTTAACAATGATGAACTCCTCGTCATCAAGCTTAACTTCCGTACCGGCATATTTTGAATAAATAACCTTCTGTCCGACCTTAACCTGCATCTTGACTTCCTTACCGTCGATGACTCCGCCGGGGCCTACCGCGATTACTTCAGCCTGCTGGGGCTTCTCTTTGCTTTGTCCCGGAAGAACAATACCGGACTTTGTTGTTTCTTCAGCTTCAAGCTGTTTTAGTACGACTCTGTCGCCGAGTGGTGATAACTTCATATCTATTGCCTCCTTTATAAATAAGATTGCTTTTTAGTATTTGTTAGCACTCATCTTTGTCGAGTGCTAAACCACAACAAATAAAATAGCACTGTGACCCGTGTCTGTCAAGTGCTATATTACGTTTTATCATGTGATTTTTTTGTGAAGTAGAAAATAAATTTAGTTTTGCCTGATTTCTTCTAAATATTCATCATAATCACGGATATATTCGCTTCCGTCGTAATGAGTGCTCGCAAGGACAAGTAAAACCGAGTCTGCCGAAAAATCGTACATCTCCTTCCAGATCATTTTGGGAATATATACACCTTCCATAGGGCGATTGAGTTCAACTATCTCCTTATTCTCTCCGTCTGTTATCATGACTTTCGATGATCCGGCAACATTAATAAGAACAAACTCGGAATTTCTGTTTGCATGCTGACCTCTAACGACCGAATCATCAGATCCGTACATATAAAAAACTCTCTCTATTTTAAAAGGAATATCAATCTCACCTTCGGCAACAACAAGCTTCCCCCTGTCGTCCCCCAGGTCGGCGAATTGAAGTTTTCTGTAAAGTTCACGCGTCATATAATCTTACTCCTGCTTATTATTTCGGAAATAATACTCACCTAACATTTTCAAAAAACACAGCCGGATCACAAAACTCTGTTGCATGTTCCGCTATCCATGCTTCGCCTTTGTCCCACCAGCGAAGCTCTTTCAGTTTCGAAACTGTTTCTTCATCAAATCTCATGCCTATTTTGCGTGCCGGTGTTCCGGCATATATCTCATAAGGGCCGACATCTGTGGTGACAAGACTTCGCGCTCCTATTACGGCACCGTCTCCGATAGTAACTCCGTCTGTGATCATTACACCGAATCCAATCCAGACATCATTCCCTATTTTTATATTGTACTTTTTATCTTCATCCACATATTTTGCTTCCTCATAGTTTCCATCCTTCACATACGTGTATCCAAACTGTGCTGCTGAGGAATAGAAGGCAGGATGAATGGAAACACACTCTCCCTTTACGGGATGTCGTCCTATAACCGTTTTTATATCGCCTATGCACGAATAGTTTCCTATAATCGTATCACTTATCGAAGCATTAGGCGCAATATAAACGCTATACCCAACTTTGACATTTGCAAGTTCGACCTTATCACCGATATAATCCTTTCCTTCAAGCGTCGTACCGTTATACAGGTAGGTTCCCTTGCCAATGATGCTATTGCACTTTCGCTCAATCCCCATTTTAACAAACGGAAATGCAACATTCCGGTACATAAAGGAACCTGCATCTTCAAGCTTTCGTGCTATGAATTGTCCTGTTGTTTCCATTTTACTCATAATCTTTTGACACTAATCTATTCCGCTCAGTTCACGATAGAGTCTTCTTGCATAGCTGTCGGTCATTCCTGATACATAATCTGTCGCAAGAAGGAGTCTTAGATACAGTTTTTCATTATCAGTCGCATCTTTTGAGTGGATCTTGTATATCTGCATAAAAGTTGAAGAGATAAGGCTGACCATCTTTGTGTCAACTGCACTCGCGTGCATTTTCCACATATCCGTATCATAATACCTGAGAGCATTAACAAGTCTGGTCAGCAGAAAATCAAATATTGCATCGGCGGCAACTTCTAGCTTAAGTATCGGCTCTGACAGGAATGCATACCTGTATGCGACGTCACCGAGCACATCAAGCATCAGACTCCCCGGAGTATCTGCCAGAAGTTCCCTCCTGTATGTTCCGTTCATGATGCTGTCATAATTATTCATAAAACTATCAACTGCACAGGTGAGTAGAGCACCCTGTACTCTTACTACCCAGTTTTGTACAGCGTACAATTGCGGGTTCTCATAGTTGTTTTCTATCGCCCTATTATAATAGTTCTCCAGTTTACCCAGAAGTTTTGTTGACGTCTCGACCTGATCCCTTTTTGACTTGTCCTCTTTTGCTGACTCTGTCGCGCATTTTATCTCATTTATAAGAACTCCGATATCAAGCAGACCTTTCTTTACTGCATCTTCAATATCTGCCGTCCTGTATGCAATATCGTCCGCAGCCTCAAGAGCAAATGCAAGCGGATGTCTGCATCCCAATGTTCCGCACGAAGTCTGCACATCATCAAACACAGCTTTATCTGCGGCAAAATACCCCATTTTCTTAGTTGCTATATCCCTGTTCGGATCATTTTTGTCATACTTTATCTGTGTTGATGCCACAGGATACTTCATTATAGTCGCAAGAAGGGCTTTTGTAAGATTCATACCGTGTTCATCGACCATAAAGTGTAGTTTTGTGACTACACGAAGCGCCTGCGTATTTCCTTCAAAATTGCAGAAATCCTGTATCTGCTGCTCCGTTAAAGCATCAATAAGCTTTCCGTCACGATAGTCTATTATTGACAAATTTTTTCTGAACCAGTCGCGTATTGCATCTTCACCGAAATGTCCAAAGGGTGGATTCCCTATATCATGCAAAAGTCCGGCGCATTCAAGAACCGAACATATATCTTCGCGCATTGATTCCGTAAACCCGGGAGCCTTTTCTTCGCTTATGATTCTTGCCCCTATCATTCTGCCTATAGAACGCGCAAAATTAGCCACCTCAAGCGAATGAGTCAGCCTCGTCCTTATAAAATCGCTCTTATCAAGCGGAAATACCTGGGTTTTGTCCTGAAGGCGGCGAAATGAAGCGCTTGATATGATGCGCTGATAGTCTTTTTCAAATTCCGTTCGAGAGTCCGAAGATGAAGCAGGTCGTGTAACACCCCTTATCCTTTCGGAACACATCAGTGTTTTCCATTCCATAATTATATATTAATTGGTTACGCCAATGTTAATTTTGAGGTTACCTTCGTTCATATTACACTCAACCTCGGAAGTCTGCGAGCCCTTTGCGGTTTCTGCATGTATCGTGTACATGCATGGTAAGAGAGGCGACACGACCGCACTCTGTCCCGAATCCATCTTCTGGTCTGCAAATCCCGAGACCGAGATTGTTGTCCCGTCATACCCCATATTTATAGTAAACTGAAGAAGCGGAAGTTTAACTATATATGCAGATCCGTTCTTGGCCGAAAACTCCGACTCATCCTTGATCTCTGCCAGAAAAGTAGCACGCTTGTCGGAATTGTCAGCCATATACTTGGTAAAATGTTCCACTACCGACTGGGGATATCCGATAAGATTGCCGTCAGCATCTGCGTATGCCAGTTTTGTCCCCACATATCCCGAATCATTTGCGGCAAGCGCCGTATCAAGCTGTTCGAGAAGCTGTTCATGCGAAGTCGCCATGGTATAGTTTCCGTATGCACTTCCGGAATCAAGAGCCATAGTTGCTCCTGTCGTAGAATTGGGGGACGATGATGCGCTGCTTTCTCCGAGAAGTGAACTGGTATCGGTACCAGAGGGCTCATTATCGGCCAAATCTCCGGTTACTGTATTCTCTGCTGTTTGATCTGCTGCTGATTCCACCGCATCCGGCGTTGCAGCATTTCCTTTATTGTTCGTTCCGGAACCCAGCCCCCCGTTGTTATAATCGTGGAATATATCCTTAACCACTCCGGTTATAGTAAAGACGTTTTGGGGATAATATATGCCACCATGGCTGCTTCCGCCCGATCTATATGCAATTATGGCGCTCATAAGTCCTATGGCAAGTATCACGCAGTATGCTATCCATGCATAGTCAAGTATGCCCCCGCTCCTTGGTACAGCGGTTGCACGTACTGCGGTCCCACCAATCACCCCTGTATTTCCCGTCGGCCTTGAAGCCGGCATCACAGAGTTCGGAGCCTTCTTGGGCCCCGTATATCCGCTCTTGAATTTTGCATGCGACCTGCCTGTTGTTCCGCCGATCACATCCTGAACGGTTGGAGCCGTTCTCTTATTCTTCTGATCTGCCATAACTAAAAATCATACTCTTCAGCTTCGTGGTGGCTCACCTGATGAAGCTTTATCTCAAAATCCTGTCGCTCCTTCTGTTTTAAGGAGTTAAGTATCATTCCGGAGAAAAATGACTGTATTGATGCAAGAACTACAAAACCACACACCACAAGGGTCGGTACCTTGGTAACAAAATGCGTTCTCAAATACTCCGAAAACACCGGCACAAAGAAAGCCATTGCGACTATTATCATTATCAGGGACAAACCGGCAAAGAACTGCAGTGGTTTATATATTCTGTAGAAATTGATGATGGTAAACAGTACTCTGATACCGTCTCCTATCGTATTAAGCTTGGATTCGCTTCCTTCCGGACGATCCCTATACTGAACTACAACATTTTCGACTTCCATGTTCTTGTCTATTGCATGAATAGTCATTTCAGTCTCAATCTCAAACCCTTCCGACAATACCGGGAATGTTTTTACAAATCTGTATGAAAATGCCCTGTATCCCGTCATTATATCGGTTATATCGCTGTGAAACAGCATATTGATTGATTTCTTGACGATAGTATTCCCGAAATTATGAAACAGTCTCTTGTTCTCGGTAAAATATGTTGATGACAGGCGATCGCCTATTACCATATCGGCATTGCGCTTAAGTACCGCTTCTGTCATTTCCCTTGCGCTGTCTGCAGGATAAGTATCATCTCCGTCAACCATAAGGTAGCAGTCCGCGTCAATCTCCATAAACATACGACGCATGACATTACCTTTGCCCTGCTTATACTCGTAACGAACTACCGCACCCGCTTCTTGGGCAATCCCTGCGGTATTATCCGTGGAATTGTTGTCATATACATAAACGGTTGCCTCAGGAAGGGCTTCTTTATAGTCCTTCACCACCTTGGCAATCGTTTTACTCTCATTATAACAAGGTATTAAAACCGCAATCTTCATTTTCATTACCCGCGTTATTTTATCACAGATAGGCTGACGGCTCAAGTATCGTAGCCACTGCGCTTCGATGCAGCAATGCCTGCAATAAGCATTATCGGTGATAAGATAACTCCAACCATTACCGATGCCCCTATCGTACTCTTGGTTCCATTCACTATAGACTCATTTATCCCCGTACCATCCAGGAGAAAACGTCCTAACGGTATTACGAATACTCCGCATATTATCCCTACAAGTACCTGAATAACATTAAAATCAATTAACTGACGTAAGCCGAAACTGTCATATTTGTATTGAATCTTTCCGTAATATATCCCTATAAGAAGGCCATACAGGCCAAGTACAAACAGCTCCAGAAATCCCACTGACGAACCAAGCATGGCTCTTGCTATAAGACCCCCTCCGATTCCACACAGCATCCCGCATACTGGCCCGAAGAATACCGCTGTTGCAGCAATTACAAGGAGTCCGGGACTAATCCACATGTAAAAATCAACAGGCACAATCTTTTGGGCGTATAAATAGTTTTCAAGCACTCTTATACATGCAAATAGGACCACACCTATGACAAGACCCACTATTTCTTTTGTTCCGAACTTTATTTTTCCCATACTCATAAGATAACACCACGCCTTTAAAATCACAAGGTGCAGTTCTCAAATATCTTCATGCATTTAGCGTACTTGGAACTGCTGTCTCTGTTAAGCCTCAACCCTCCCAATGCATCCTTTATCTCATCAGGCAAAAACTCATCATATTTGATCTCTAGAATATGACGGCCATCTTCAATAGCCGGTCTTCCCGTTAGTGTATTGTCGAATATACGATCAAACTCGCGTGAGGCAAAGGTATTCCTGTCAAATGTTATCCTAACATTGCATGTATCATATACAAAAGCACTACGCTCATAATCCACTATTACAGCCGGGCTGTACGATTCGTTTAATATCTTGTTAAGGTACTTTTCAAGAACACGATTTCCCTGATTTTCTTTAACCGCACATACGACAGCTTGCCGTCTTATTACCGGGTCCGGTTGGATCAGCATCTCAAAATACTCCTTATCTATAGGAGTACTCATCTTTGAAATCGTATCGGCATGCCTTATCTTGACCTCGGCAGTAATAACACTGTCGTTACAATTATACGTCCTGATACGGTATTTTTCCCTTGTGGATATTCCGGCAAGATTCTCCCTATAACATGTATAAGCCATACTGTCAAAATATACGCTTCTGACCCTATAGAATTTGCCATTCTGGTGCTCATCACGTCTCATGAAGGTTCCGATACGATTTTCCGTATCAAGCAAAATATCATCTCCGACTATAAATTTAAGTTCTTTCCTGTATCCATTCATTTCATATTCTTGTCTATCCACTCAACCCTGTTTTTGTAGAAGCTGCTCATATCCCCGAAATATTCGTCATAACTATCCACGTTCCTGTATATCCCCTTCAGATGCGCCAACGGCGTATGCCCGTAAAAAATATAATCAAGTTCGGCATCATTCCCAAGATCGTTCCTGTAATCATTAAGCGATTCAATACTTTTTATAAGCGCTTCTCGGATCCCCCCCTCATAGTAATCATATGATACTTGGTCTATGAATCGTTTGTTATTAAATAATTTCCTATACCATCCACCGTACCGAACTTTCCACCCATATGGAGAATCAAACGACGCATCAACTCCTTCCTTGACATACACCGAACCCAGCGCAAGGTCCATATCCCATACCGGGCCCATATGAATCTTGCCATCATCTTCATTATAGTACATATATACGCTTCTCTGCCATGCATCAAAATTCATGGAAATCTCTTGTATCCAGTAGTATTTCGAAAGAGACTCTAAATCACATATCGACTCTAATTTATATGGATCATCAGATTCTATCGCATCAATAAAACTCTGAAGAATCACTGATGCCCTTTCGAAATCTTCCTCCGATGCATTCTCTGGATACAGAAGGTCTGCCAAAGGACGAGTGCCTCCGTCCTCAAACCATGTTGATGAACTGTATTCGATACCCTGTTGTGCAATCGGCGGGTCCATCCTATAAAAATAATCACCCTGCCTTAAAGCTACCCTGTCTTTATCAACCGATATTTTGGTTGTCAGTAAATATACACCTTGATATACTCCGTCCACATACAAGTTAATGCTACGCATCTCAGGCTGATAATCTATTCCGATATTCTTTGAGAGATCATTGAATATGAGATTCTTCAGTAAAGTGGGATCTGAATTATTACCTATGAGATTCCAGTTTTTATTTTTCCCCATTCCAAGAAGATTGATAGCTTTTTTCAACCTTAACGAATATGATTTTTTTCTGCCTCCGGTCCAGCTTGTGCTTCCTCGTCCCTGAAGTGACGCCGACAGTTTTGAAGATTTGTCGTCGGAAACACTCAGATACTCCCTGTACCATCCGTTCTTTTTCGAATCCTTCCTGCTGACACATAAGTGCATATTGCCATCACATATAATATCCTTTGTCTCGGAGGCAATCATCTGCTCATAAACCGCATGGTCTCCCGTCTCAAAATACAATACCGGAAGGGTATGGTGCTCAAGAAGGATTTCCCACTGTCCTATTGTTACCTTCTGTGTAAAATCATAAACACGCCGTGCGAGATAATTTCCATCAATATCTCTAATATATACGACTACCGCTTTTGCGGAAACGTCTTCCGGCAGAAGCAAATGAATATATCCATCCCCTAGACTATAGCTAACCACATCGCTCGAAAGGTTACGATTTTCTTCCTTCGGAACGAGGATATCAAAATATGGCAGCCCAAGTATCATCTCATCAGTGCAATCGTAAGTCGGACGAAGAAGTCTCTTATTGCTTCTCTTTTCACACAAAAGAGCCCCTGCAAGAGCAGCGGCTCCGATAAAACATGCTGTTAATAGTAGCGCAATACGTTTCAATTATCTATCCCCGAAACTCGCCATCATGAGCAACAAGCGATACACTGTCTACTCCCTCCAAAGATCTTACGGAAGTAATCAGTCCGTCAGCATCGCTTACTCTGACCTCGAACACGCTGTTTGTTCCGTTTACGGTAGCATTTACGGATTTGACACTTATTATTTTCCCATATCCCGATATTGCTTTGGCAATATCGTCTGTCGATATCTGCCCGTTGCAACCAATGAAAAGCATTTTCCCCGATCTGCTTTCGGGAATAATTCTTAGAACCGCGATCGCTAATGTTACACAAACCGCTAAAACGATTGCCACCTTGTAGAGTCCTGCACCGCATATTATTCCGGTACCTATTGACCAAAAGAGAAACAGTAAGTCGATCGGTTCTTTAATGGCCGTTCTGAATCTTACAATTGAGAGTGCACCAACCATACCAAGGGAAATAACAAGGCTTGATTGCATTGCAAGGATTATTCCTGCGGTCACAAGTGACATTGCGACCATAGATATGTTGTACTCTTTGGAGTAAAAGGCATTTTCTGTAATAAGTCTGTATACAACAAACAGGTATATAGCAATCAGAAACGTTATCCCGAGAGTTGTTACAATTTCAGCTACTGTTATATCCGCACCCGAAAATCCATTCATAATGTTGTTACTAATAATATCTTTAAAACTCATAATTCTCTCCACGTTATCAGTCTTGATAAATTGTCACAACGTACAAATTATAATACCAAAATGGTGTCGAATATGCAACGCTTGCAACATTAC
>DGUG01000065.1 GCA_002394535.1 Lachnospiraceae bacterium UBA4316 | reverse complement strand
AGGGCGAGGGATTTTCTGCGAAGAAGATCGTGTTTACGATCAATTCCAAGCGTATTGCCAACAAAGAGGCGATCATTCCCTTCTGCAAAGAGAACCGTATCAAGGACATAGTTCAGATAAACGCGTCAGAGTATTTTCCTATTTCGAACCTTGATAATTACACGTTCAATCATTCGATAATCGAGGTTGTCCAGAATGAGGGCGTGAAAAACTACAGGTTGTCGGTTACGGCAACACCTAATGAGCTGATAGAACAGTACTATGAGCTTGCAAGGGCGATGGGGATGAGCGTCGAAGCAATCGACTACTCAGGTAACTCCATCCTGCAGCTCTTAAAGTTTCAGACCGCGGGCGAGGGCGTGGACGCCGTGCTTCAGGTCGGAGCCGAGAATACTATAGTAAATATAATGAACGGATCGACGATGGTCATGCAGCGAAGCGTGCCGTACGGCCGCCTGTCTCTCGCCGATGCCGTAAAATCATCCGCGAACGTATCTGACGAAGAAGCAGACGAGATGCTGATGCAGGATGATATCGGAGATCTTGCATCAAAGTACGGGGATGTGGCGGATGCAGTCCGCACTATGCTTTCAAGCATCGGACGAATACTGGAATTCTACCGTGCAAGAAATGCCGAAAACCCTGTCGAGCGCGTGTTTGTCATAGGCGATGTATCGTCGATAGCGGGACTGCCGGATCTGATTAACAATGAAATGGACTACGAGGTCCAGGTCGTTGAGCGGCTTCGCGGCGTTGAGATCAAGAACCATAAGGTTTTAAGCGATGAGATAGTAGCCAACTATCTTGCAAACATCGGTGCCGTTATTGCGCCGCTGAGAATATCCATCGATGAGGAACGCCAAAGAGGCGAGAAGGTAAAGAGTGATAAACTTCCGTGGTGGATACTGATATTTGCTGCGGTTATCGCCATTGCAATGTGCGGCGGGATTTTATTCGTGTATTACACGAACAAGCAGGAGAATGATTCGCTTAGGTCGCAGATCGCGGCGCTTGGGGATGTGGAGAATCTTCAGGCTGAATATGACAGAGCGCAGGCTGATCTTCAGACGATGCAGAACTGGTATGACACAACGAAAGGCGGAAACGAGACACTTGCAAGATTTGTTGATGATCTTGAGAAGGTGCAGCCGAGCGCGGTGGCGATTACGAAGCTGACGTCTAGTGCCGGTGAAGTTACTATACAGGGAAACAGTTACGGAAAGCCCGCAACAGCGGAGTTCGTAATTCAGTTAAAGCGTCTTCCGTACATCCAGAATGTTAAGCTTGATTATATCAATGAGAGTATAAAGGATTACTCGGCTGACGATACATTCCAGATGACTCTGACGTTGCTATATCATGATCCTAAACAGTCTGACTCAGATGATAGCGAGGCAGCTGAACCGGTTGTTAATGAAGACTCGTCAACTGAGAATTCCGGAGAGGCAACGGAGAATCCGGTATCAGAGGATTCGGAAACTGCAGAAACCGGTGCAAATGAAGAAGAAAATGCTGCAGAAGGCTCTGTAGAAATTGAGGAAAGCTCCGAAGATGGCGGGGCAAGACCGGTTGAAGGAGGTGTTGAGTAATGTCGGATAGAGATAAGAAATTACTTGTATACCTCGGAGCACTTATCATTGTGGCAGCAGCATATTTCCTTGTCGGTCGCCCGTATCTTGACAAGATTGACCAGCAGTCAGCCGAGAAAATGCAGCTCACATCAGAACTCAATGAAAAGCGTAAGGCGTTTGAGAATAAGGAGATGTATGAGCAGGGAATAATCGAGGCAACTGATAAGATTAATGCCATCATTGAGGAATTCCCGGAAGACAACTCCGATGAAAAATCAATCATGTTTGCATCACATGCCGAAGCAGATATTCCGATATGGTTTAACCAGATGAAGTTCGCCGAGGAGACAAGAAGCATGATAAACGGTGAGGAGACTGAAAGTGCATCGGATGTTGAACAACAGCAGCTTGAGGAGAATGTAGCCGCTGCCGAAGGAGAAAGTGAGGGCGGCGACGGTGGAAGAGGCGAAGGAGAAGCTGCTCCCGAGGCAGGAGAATCGGGAGGAGGCACCGGGATCGGTGATCTGATGTACAGAAACACC
This sequence comes from Lachnospiraceae bacterium UBA4316, assembly GCA_002394535.1. GTDB lineage: Bacteria > Bacillota > Clostridia > Lachnospirales > Lachnospiraceae > UBA2868. The sequence goes on along the minus strand of DGUG01000065.1, from coordinate 13,037 downwards.
GAACTTGGTCTTAGTTTTGAAACACAGTATAAAGGATTCAAGAATCTCCTTGCTTATATACGTGATTATGAAGACCGTATGGTTATTAAGGATATAGATGTTTCGTACAATGCGATGTCCGGAATGGTTACGGGAAACATGGTTCTGTCGCAGTATGCGGTTCTGTCGCCCACGAGAGAACTTCCGGATGTTATAACAGATGTTGACAATCTCGGAACCGAAAATATATTCCTGAATGCGAATTACGGCGGCACGATTTTGGATTTGATCGCAGAAGTTTACTCCGATTTTGTAAGTATGCTGCTTGGCGATCTGCCCGAAGAGGCACTTGATGAACTTGGAACTGATTACTTCGTAAAAGTGAATGCGGTTACCGATAATACAAACGGCAAGACCATAGGTCGTGCAGATGATACTACTGAATCGACCTACATTACGAGTGCATCGAATAATAAGGAAGATGTTTCGTTCAGAGTATCCGGTTCGGGCGGCAGTTACTCTGTTAGCTACAGGGTTGGAAAATCGGAGTATACGGATACGATTGATAAGGCTTCTGACGGGAAGGTTTACATTCGTGTTGTTTCAACGTCAAGAATGGGCGGCGATGATGAAAGTGCTGTAAGCCTGCGTGTTTCAAATGAATCGGATATTCCGGTTGTAGTCAATATCGAGGGTGACGATTCTGAGAACCCGAGAGTAAGTGTTGTTGAAAGATCCGGAAACGTGACAGTAAACGGTGGACAATAAGAGATACTGATGGTAAGAGCACAGGTTACGAGAAAACTGAATAACGATAAAGGATTCTCACTGGTTGAGCTTATCATTGTCGTGAGTATATTAGCAATCGCGGCAGTTCCGCTTATGAAATCCATGGGCATGGCTGCCAAGACAAATGCTAAGGCACAGTCTATCCAGAATGCGACCAGCCTGGGGGAGAGGATTATGGAGGAAATGAAGAGTCTCTCCAAGGATGAAATGGTTAATAAGTATGGACCGACTGGAACTAATCAGCTTGCCGATAATGTGTCGAATTATGTAATAACAATTCCAAATATGACAGCTACTCAGGGTGAAAAATTTGATGTAAAGGTTACGATCGATAAGGCATCATATTCGGGAAATACAACACCTGTCGCAAACAAGGCCGATAATGTTAAATCTGCCAATACGTTACTGCTTCCGAGGATCGATGAAATTGACACGCTGTCGCAGGCAGTTCTGTCTTCTGAAAAGGAACTTAATAAGTATGATACCGAAGCTAAGAATTATTTTAACCAGAAGCGTGCAAAGTATCCAACGGAAACAGCGACCATAACTTCCAAAACAATAGATATTGTTAAGAAAGATGTTGCTTATCCAACGGGAGTTACAGTGAAAGCTACTGTGACTTATATGGATGATGCAGTGGACCCTGAAGGCAACCCGAAGCCCAACAAATATGTCAGGGAATTGTATACTGGTTCGTTTGTTCCGGTTCTGAAGGATGGTTCGTCGACGGATTATAAGCCCCTCGATAGCAATATCTATATTTTTTATAAGAGAAATTCCGACACAACTATCATTCCTGCGGGTCTTGTCGAGACCATAAATATTACGGATGGTTCCTTGTATAAGAATACGCTCGCTCCGGAGGATAGGGATTCTCACAGGATATACTTTATCAGACAGGACAAAAATGATACTACAGGACCGAAGATCGTAATTAATGGCAATTCTTTTACATATGCCACTATGAGCGGAATACTTGATGATAACGGAAAGAAAGATTTCGGAGATGTCAGATTTGTTACCAACCTTGACAGGGATAACGTAGATAATGATGGACATATTTATACGGAAGATGCAAGAACAAGAGTGTATGAAATAACGGTTGAACTATCTAAAGGTAGCGAGGTTTACTCGACCCTTAACTCGACGATTTCGGCAAGTGACACACCTACACCTACACCTACGCCAACTCCCACACCGGGTTCATGACAGGCGGTAATGATTTTTGTATTAAAATGTGAAAAGAGTTGTAATAATGAGATTATTTCAAGGAAGGAAAAATCATAATTTAATACATGATAATAATGGCTCCACTTTGATTACCGTCATAGTGGCAATAGCGTTCGTCACTATACTTGTAACCATTATTCTTGGTACTACTGTCGTGAATGTGAGAATGAAAGGCATTGACAGACGTACAAAGGATGATTTTTATTATGCGGAACGTTCATTAAATGACATTTATACCGGATTGGGGCAGGAACTTGCTGTTATTGCCGGTAACGAATATGAGGCGGCATTCAAGAAAGTCGGGACGGTAGAGGGACTTGATGATTTCAACATGGCTGAGACTGCAGAGAAAGACTTTCGCAAGAAATTTATGAAAAAGGTTCATGATACTTTAATCGGTCTTGATGAAGCAACTCTTCAACAATATGTGCTTACATCTTCAAAGGGTCATGTTGATAAGATCGGTGCCAAGGAGTATCAGAAAAAAAACGGGGAAAGCGCACTTGGCGAGGAAGATGCATACAGATTTGTATTGAAGGATGTTCAGGTATCAGTTACGGATGCGTCCGGATACAGATCGGTTATTTCAACTGATATTGTTATTACCATTCCGACTGTTGATTTTCTCGGGACTAATGCCGATGTTTCGGATTACGGATTGATCGCCAATAAAGGGCTATATATAGAGGGTAACAGTGAAATAACGGGAAATGTTTATGCTGGGGTACATTCAACAGCTATTACGCAAGATGCTGACTACGATGAGAGAACTGATGAGTTTTCCAGAACTCCTGTTTACGGTGGAATTAATATAAAGAACGGGAAAGCGACCTTTGACGGAAACTATATTATATCGAAAGGCGATATTAATCTTGCGGGGACCAATCCGCAGATAAAAGTCAATTCTCCCGCGGAAGGAGCAGATGTAAACCTGGCGAACCTATGGTTCACATCAATTAGAACAATATCTGATGCAAACATTACTCCGATTCCGACACCGACACCGTCTCCACTGGAGCCGACTATTGATATCAACGCGAATATTTTTGCACTTAATGATATGACGCTTAATGCAAACAATTCAAGCGTTGTTATAAAGGGAAATTATTATGGATATAATGACGGCGGAAGCGGAATTACGGATGTCCTGGGGAAAAAGAGCGGAAGAGATGATGCCGTCAATTCCGCTATCATAATTAACGGTTCTAAGGCATACCTTGATATGAGGGATATTAATAACTTCGTATTGATGGGAAAAGCATACGTTGACTTCACAAGTGATACTGAAACGAACGCCGCCGGAACGGCAACACAGGTTGTTCCTACAGCAGAAAGTGTTGCCTTAAAGACCAATCAGCAGTTATATCTTGTACCACCTGATTTTCTCGACGGACCGAACCCGGTTCAGGGAGGCTCCGGTGTATTTACGCTGATTCCTACGGCAGATCTTCAAAAGTGGTTCGGGTACGATTATCTAGACGCATCGAAAATACATGAGAAATACAAAGTATCTACATCCGGAGGGGATGTTTATTATGATTACCTTGTATTTAATGATTCCGTAAATTGGGAGCCTTCGGATTCGTCGACTTTGGGGACCGATACTGCAAGTGAAAAGTATATCGTAAACAAAAATACTACTGATGGTACTTATAAAATTGTAAAATATACAAAATCAACGGAATCCCTTGGTACAGGTGGATCAATATCGTCAAAAGCTATGTTTTTCCTGAAAATTATGACGGCTAGAAATGAGTATGAATACAGACATACTCATGGAGATCCGGATGCAACAGGAAGAAGTGAATCCCAGTTTATTGAGTATAAGGAATCCTTGATAGAGCAGCATCCAAGTGCATACAGGCTGAATGAACGTATCAACTTGTCCATGGGGTATGAATACTTTGATCTGTCTCAGTGTGTTGTAGGTAATCTTACGGCACCGGCAGATGCACACTACTACGCTAAGAATGCTGTTGTTAATTATGAAAGAGATGCCTCAGATAAGATACAGAGTAATGTCCTTAATAATACCGATGGAATGCTCAGATATTCAGGTTATACACAGAATCTTTACAACAGATATATTTTCTTATGTACGGAACTTGACGGAAAAGAAGATAAGCTATTAGAGGCATCGGATCTGGGAACTCCCAAGATGAGTGAGTGGGTGGTTGATTCTCCGGCTCCGATCAGCCATTTTGTGAAACTTGACAATATAGGGACAATGGCCATAACCAATAGTATTGACGCTGCAACTGATGAAGGATTAAAACCCGGAGCGTTCGGAGTCTGCATCGCGCAGAATACTGACTTGGATCTGGGAAGTGTTCCTGCTGCCGCGCTTACTTCGGGAACCTTCAAAGGTGTTGCAATAGTTGACGGTAATATAACAGTTCCGACCAACATGAAGGTAGACGGACTATTAATGGCTACAGGAACGATAACGCTAAAAGGCAATAACAAGATCAATTACAACAAGGGTCTGATCCAGTCAAGGATCGAGAAAGAAATGAACATTGTCAAGAACAAGGATGCCGGAGTGTCAGATGCCTATAAGAATTATTATCTTATAAACTATTTATCAAAAGATAATGAGTCAGGAAACCCTGAGCTGATCTATCAGGTCGATGCCGGATCAAAGATAAAAAGAGACAGAATAGAAGCTGACTATAATGATTTTGTGCACTATGAGAATTGGCAAAAAGGTGAAAAATAGAATAGGGAATACAGGATATTCTCTTGTTGAATTGATTGTTGTCATAGCAATAATGGCAGTTATGGTTGGTGTAATGTCACTCGGTATCGGGATGATGTTTACAAGAGATGCCAATTATGTTGCGGTAAGAATTGATGATGAGCTTACGGAAGCAAGAACTCTTGCTATGTCACGAGAAGGAGTGTTTACTTATGAGCTTAATATTGATTCTTCTGATCCAAAAGGAAGTTACGTTACAATTATGCAGAGCATAGGTGGTGCGACACCTGTCGAATACAAGAAGGTATTGCTGGATAAGAGCGTGTCAATTAAAGTTTATGGAGACGGTGCAGAGATCTCACCGGTATCCGGAAAGATTACATTTGAGTTTGATAAAGCAAAGGGAAATGTAAAGAAAGTTAACGGCTCCGATTCTGATATAAGAGGTGTCTATACGATTAAGGTAACATCTACGAAGAATTCATCAAAGATTAGAGATGTTGTATTGGCTTCTGCTACAGGCAGACATTATACAGAGAAGTAAGAAGTGAACAGTAAAAATGAATTGAATTATAAACTGAATGATAAGGGATTATCACTCGTGGAGTTGATTGTAGCTATCTCCATCGGCGTTATAGTATCGGCTTCCATTGCAGCCCTGTTAACGTTTTCTATAAGAATGTATCGCAATGAAAGCGTTAACACTTCTATGCAATATGAACTTCAGACGAACCTCAACATGATGATGGATGAGATTATGGGCGCGTCTACGATGGTGGTTGAGCAAAATACGGGAGTTGCGCTGGCAGACACCGGCAAGCCCTATACAAAATTTGCGATGTTTGGCAAGGTGACCGGATCGTCGACTAAAAAGTTTACCGGCGTGATATTTGTATCATCATCGGCCGATTCAGATAATAAGTTTAAGATTTACATGAACAGGATAAATGACGAGGTTGTTCCGGTTTCTGAAACATATCCATATCCTAAAGCGCTTGAAAAGTTCGCTAAAGATCAGTACGCCGATGTTTCCGGTGCGTTTGCAACCAATCCCAATCCGTATCTTTTGGGCGAAAATGCAACACAGTTTATAATTCAGCCGGACCCTGATGCACATAGTTTTGATGCGACGGAGAAAACATATACCAATCCTATTGAGGTAAAGGTTGAACTTCTATTTGAGAGAAATGGATGGGGAACGAAGAAATACAGTAAGCATGTGGATGATATAACGTATTTGAGGAATAAGGTTACGGATTCGATTTATATCGATGGAGTTCCTTACAATATTAAGAAGAAGGATGATTAGGTAATAGTGATACAACCTGTATATTTTAGGGTGCTTTTTTCAAAGACTGCTTAAGAGGTGAATCGTATGGACAGAATCTCTCGTATTTATAGAAAATACAATAAAGGAATGCGTATAACAGCGGCACTGCTGATAGGGTGCATGCTATTTGCCGACGCGTCTCTATATTTATCCATTACTTCCGATAATTTGCCTTATGACAACAAGGGTGGAAATACTGTTCCTATTTCTGATGATGATTATGTTGTTAATGAAAATCATCTGCTTGATGTTGCTATGGCGGACGGAGAATATAATGGCAATAATTCTGATAGAGAAAATGGAATTCAGAGCACAATTATATCAGTTGAAGGCAAGAGACTGTTTAATATACTTGAGATTGTTCCTACAGAGAAAAAGGGTGTTGTCGGTTACACAATAGGGGGATGTGAGCCTTTTGAAGTGGCGGAGCCCGGGCCGGGAGACAAGTTCACCAAGAAAGAACTGAAGCAAGCTGCTATGGATGCTCTCGTTAATCCTAATCCGGGATCCAATGATGGTAATGATCAGAATATTGTGAATAACAAGTGCCCTGCTAATTACTTGAAGGAATTGAGACAGAAGTTAAAGGAGGGCAACGGTGACCTTTACCCCTTCGAGTTTGAACACAGTAAAGTGTATAATGGTTATTACAAGTATGTGGGACATAACAACGGTTATTTTTCTGTTGAAAACAAGGATAGTTCAAATCCAACTGTTAAATCACGATTTTACAGTTCAGGTGGCAATTATGACTATATCTTTGTTTATGATCAGGTATCAGATGATGCTAATGATGTGAATGTAACGAATCATAAACGGATCAGATACATCAATAATGAGAAATTCATAAAAGAGTGGTTGGGGAAGACCGAGAGTGATAAGGATAAATATGAGTTTGAAGTAACAACAAGGACTCCTGTCAGTGTCACACTTGCTGACATAGAACGGGCAGATCTGATTCTTATTAATGATGCAAGAAAGGGTGATAGTTATAAATTTGCACTGAAAATACAAAATAGTATACTTGGAAAACCAGAAGATCTCGATGATGGACTTCATTTTTACAGTCCCGAAGACGATGGCGTGATAACACCGCGCGAGAACAGAATTGATTTCAATGATTTTGAAAAGGTTATAAGGATATATGAGAGAGTTGTTGTAAGGGAGGACGCTGCTTTAGTTGCAGAGAAAACCTGCTGTACTACATTCGGAGGCGGTGAAATACAAGAGATAAATACAAACGTCAGAAAACTTATGTTTATGTTGTTCTATGTTCAGTGTGGAAACACCAAACAAAAAGGTCGTGATTTATTCTCGGACTATTTTAAAAGATATACCAGCCAACCCGGAACAGAATATCTCGAGAAACGAAGGCAGCACTTGGAAGACCCACAAAATTATCCTGTCGACTACCGAGCTGCAAGTCTAAAAAGAAATACTTCAGATCCGACGCAGCCGGGTTATTACTATATGCATTCCCACGCCAGTTACCATGTTGGTCATCCGCTTGTTCTTGACAGTAATATAGCGATAAGTGGAGTTGACACAACCAGTTATGTTTATGTAACTGATTCGGGGAATAGAAATGTTACGTTACCTAAACTTGATAATGAGGGGAATATTATACCGCTTCATGATCAGAATGTAGTCAAGCAGAACCAACTGACTATTCAGCGAATTGATGATTACCAGTTTAATGACGCCGGAATTGAATTCCAGCGGAATTCAAGTGAACCCGGTCGGTATTATAAGTCGGGAGATATTTATGAGTATAAGTATTGCTATGAGTCTATGTCTAATACCACAGACTATATATATATAGACAACGATGGAAGACTTGTGATTGATGCGAAGTATTCTTCAGATCAGCAATATAATGCGGATTACAAGAACTACTGGTATCGGATTGATGCGGATTATTCTGTAGAAGGATATGCATTCAGAAGAAGAAAATGGGCTCCTCGAACGTACGATATTGATGATCCTTGGCCATGGGACAGTAGCGGTGGTGGAAAGCCTCTTTCAGTTTGGCTTATGCACAGAACAAGTGAGGGTAATAATTATGACTGTAATCTTCATATGTGGTATGATTACTACGATATGGCAAATCTTGCCGGAATAGATAAGTATACTACGGTTAAACAACCTCCTTTTGGGGAAACATTTAAGAATCAGAGTCTCATGGAGGAAAATGGTTTCTTTAAGGGGTCATGGATTAAGAATGCTCTAGCCGGCAGAGAGATTAAACGTGAAGAGACAGATAAAAATCATATCGTTAATACATCAGAAAAAGATTATTATCTGTCAATGAACATAACCAATGGAGACGGATTTAACAAAAAATCCAATTCAGGACAGAACAATAAGACATTGTATTATAATCAATATGAAGTTAAAAAGAATGAAAGCGGCGTGATAACCGAATATCCGGCAATTCCGTTGCATATAAAGGTTAGAACCACCTGTCCGATAGTTTCTATATCAATGAAGAAAGCTAGTGCTACCGATAATCTAGTTAGCTACGATTTCAACAAGTATGATGTGAAAAAAGGTGAGAAGAATATTCCCGGAACGTCTAGATATGGAACAATACAATTGTCAAGTGAAGGAGTAAATGGCGCATATACCAGTAAGACAGATGCTGGTACACCAATTTATACTTTTACCGGAACTATTCCAAATGATGTCGTTGCGCTTAGTGAGTTCTATAATAATCGAAATGTAAAGCTGAAAGTAATAATGACCGTGATTCTTCCGGACGATACAGAAAAGTCGGTTGAAGATACAATCACAATAGTTAAACGTGATTTCTTCATGCTTGACTGATATAAAACAAGTTTTATTGCAGTTATAGCCGCCTATCCTCTCAAAGGATGGCGGCTATTATAATACAGCAGTGATCCTAAATACCAGAATCCGGATCAATTCCGTTGGCAGCAAGAAGGGCACGGAGTCGTTCGTTCTCTTTTTTGGCTTTGGAAGCTTCCTTTTTCAATTCGGCGGTTTATTTCCTGACCTCTTCCAACTCTGTATCATAGCATCTGCATAGATAGACAACAGAGCGTTCGGGCCAGTCTCCATCATCCAGAACCTGCATTTCAATGTTAACGATTCGGTATTTGTTCAATAAAAGTTTAAGGTTCCAGAATGACTTTCTTATCGGTTATAGAAGAGTGATAATTGAAATTGCTGAAAAAGACGTGCAGGGTCTCCGGTAATAACAAGTTATTGGAAAATCTATGGGTTTTTCACCGGAGACCCCCTCAATAAGATAGATAGAAATGTCTTCTCCAACTGTTAATTTTGAGATGCAGTAATAGCATACAGCAAGGTCTTTATTTTGTTAATATCGTAATTATTTACAAATTTTCAGAATTCTTAAACGATTGAGTGACCTTATTTTTTGTTCAAATTGACAATACTTAATCGAGGAATGTCACAATGATGGCAAAAAGTGATTCAATAATGCATTAATATCTTTAGAAACACGGATTAAGCTTTCCTTGCGATTTTGTCACAAATAGGCTAATATATCAGATATGAAAAAGTTTCATTGGGTCAGGCTCTATTTGCTGCTTCTGATCATTGCATTGTTTTCAGTGGCCGCGTTTGCCGGTATAAAAGGTTATTATGTGATTTACCGGAAAGCTGCGATTCAAAAAGCTGCTAACAGAAGCAAGCAGGGTATCGCAGACACTTCCAATCTGATAATTGCCAGATTATCCAAGATTGCAAAAGATGCGGGGCAAGAGCAATATGACCGTATTTTGGAACTGATACAGAAGGAAAGTGACAGCGAGCTTTCAGAAGGAGAATTGGAGAATTATTTCCGGATGGGCTATGCAAACGTCATTAGCGATGAATTGGGGGCAGACAGTACCGGTATTTGCAACAGTATGAACTCGTATCTTAGCGGAAGCGGGATGCCAAATGTATCGGTTGAGGATGAAGGACGAACGGAAATATATAAGGAAAAAGATGATAGCGGCAATGTGATATCTCTTCATATCAGGAACGTGAAGATTTGCTATGATGATCCTATACTTGGCAAGCAAAGTGATACTGTAAACTATAATATCCGGTTTCCCGATGCGGTATTTCATGCCGGATCGGATGAACTGTTCCGATATTGCATGGTGGCCAGAAAGGGTATTTACATTACAGGAATGACATCCTCGGTGATCGGTGATATCTTTGCCGGAGGGCATAGTCCTGAGGAATGCCGCGAGGCCGAGATAGTATACGGAGAAACCGGAACATACGGGGGATTAAATGTTCTTTCTACACAGCTAGGTATTAGATCGGATACTATCGTGTGTTTGGGTGACATCAATCTAAACGGTTCGTTTGTTGTGTTTGCACCCAATACGGATCAGTTGAGTTGCTATGCACAGCGGATTAATGAAATAGAAGGATTCTCCAAGAAGACGGATTACACACTTGAAGGTGAGTTTTACCCGGTCTATGCAATGGATGAGGCACCTCTTACAAAATATCATGACGCCATAACACTTACTGATGTTTCGCTGTCGCAACTGGATGAGATATCAATGTATTATGACTCTGATAATGACGGAGGATATGAGGGCAAATACCGGAAACTGATGTCGGATACGGACATTGAGATAAGGAATGATTTTACCGGAATTGTTGCAACTCCGGCAAATGTGATAATTGATAATGGTGTAAACTTCGAAGGCATCATATTAAGCGGTGACAGGATCTACGCAATGGGCAACAATAATATTGTGGCGAATGCGGCTGTGGCAAGGTCTGTGATCGCATCGGAACTTGAGAGCGGGTACGGCATAATGGTAAGCGATTACATAGGCGGAATGCGGTCTGCAGGACTCGCGGATCCTGATCATTACGTGGTTCCGTACAGATAAGAAAAGAGATTTGAAAGATGAGGATATTATTATGAGTGAAAAAATCAGCATCAGACTGTTTGACGGATTTGAAATTCGCAGAGGTGACACTCCGATACTGAAAAATCTGTCCAATACGAGAAAGACAAAGCTTTTTGTCGCGTACCTGCTAGTAAACCGAGACAGACCTATAACGCATCAGGAACTGTTTGAACTGTTGTGGTCGGGAGAGGACTATGCGAATCCTGCAACGGCACTTCGCACGCTTTTATATCGCTTCAGATCCATGATTGATAGTGAAGGGGCCGATGCACTGGCCGGAGCCATCATATCGCACAGAGGTACTTACCAGTGGAACAGGGATCTGGATGTTTCGATTGATGCTCTTGATTTTCACGCACTTGCGGAAGCCGGCCTTGATCCGACGATATCGGAATCAAGAAGGAAAGATTATCTGGCAAAAGCCGTAGATATGTATTCGGGTCCGCTCCTTCCGGATTTTTCTTCTGAACCGTGGCTTATCGCCAAGTCCGCATCCTATCGTGACACTTATATTGAAGCCGTGATGGCGTACATTGATATTTTGAAGGCAGATAATCAGCCGGCAAAAATAGTTCAGGTATGTGAGAAGGCGATCGAACTTGCCGGAACATCGGAACTTATTGAACTTGAAGCACAGATAGCCAAGCTTACGATCGCAGATCCCGATGCATCCGTGAAAGACAGCGTGATCGCATATTATAATGAAGTTCGTGAACTTTCCGTTAAACTTCAGGATGAGGCTGACAGGATGCAGGCAGAGCTGCAGGTGGATGTTATGGAGCAGCAGGCGTACCTGTGTGATTACAGTACATTTAAGGATCTGTACAATGTTCAGAGAAGGATTCAGTCAAGATCAAAAGCAACGATTTTTCTGGGACTTGTATATGTAAGATATGACGAATCGGAATCCGCCGATCCTCTGTATGGCGAGAAAACTGTGAAGGATGTGCTCTCCTGCTGCCAGAGAATGCTTAGATTGGGTGATGCTATTTGCAGAAAATCCGATTCGGAGATTGCGATAATGTTTCCGGCTGAGAGCTACGAGGATGCCGTAGGAGTGCTTGAAAGGTTAAAATCAGCCGCGAAGGAGCGCGTTGCCGAAGACATAGTTGTTGTTTACCGAGTGCGTCCCCTGAAGAGCGGAAGAGAGTAATCTATTCCTCAACGGACACAGGCTGGTTCGCGGATGATTTTGCAAAAAGAAGCTTTAACAGAACAGGTGTCGCGACGCTGGATACCAGAATGAGCAGTATTACCGCTGAAAAATAAACAGGGCTTATCAGACCGACTGATAAGCCTTTTTGTGACACTATAAGCGCCACCTCGCCCCTGGTCATCATGCCGACTCCGCAGATGAGTGAGTCGTGGAAACTGAATTTACAAAGCTTTGCCATAAGTCCGCATCCAATGATTTTGCACGCAAGTGCCACGATTACAAATCCGATAGAGAACCAGAGGATTGATGCCGAAAAATCAGCCAGATCGGTTTTGAGACCTATGGATGCAAAGAAAATCGGACCAAACAGCATATATGAATTGATATCCATTTTGCGCGCGATATAATCGGAATCGCTTATGGAGCAGAGAATGATTCCGGCAACATATGCACCGGTGATGTCGGCAATACCGAACAGATCCTCGGCAATGTATGCCATAGCAAAGCAGAGCGCAAGACCGGCTATGGGAATACGCCTTGTGTGCGGATATTTTTTGTCTATCATCTGGAAAAGTTTATAAGTTACAAATCCCACACCGATAGAGAATATGAAGAACATAACGGTCTGGAAGCAGACCTTGCCGAGCTTTACGTCGGCGTCCTTGAAGCTTATGACAAATGTAAGTACGATAATTCCGATGACGTCATCGATTATGGCGGCGGCCATTACGGTCGTGCCGACTTTGCTCTTTAGGAATCCAAGCTCTTTGAGTGTCTCAACTGTGATGGAAACACTTGTTGCGGTCATTATCGTTCCGACAAAAACAGCTTCTATAAAATCCGGAGATGAGAGTGATTTTACTCCGTAGAAAATCATGTAGTAAACCGTACCGCCCACAAGAGGCACGAATACGCCGGAGCAGGCAATGAGAAATGCTACGGCAC
>DGUG01000159.1 GCA_002394535.1 Lachnospiraceae bacterium UBA4316 | reverse complement strand
GGCGCAAACTGAAGCAATTTGATGCAGTTTTGGAGGTAAGAAATGCCGATAAAAGTATTATTCATCTGCCACGGCAATATCTGCCGTAGCGTTAGCGCACAGTACATATTTGACCAGCTCATAGAGGAAGGTCATCTTGAAAATGAGCTTTCCTGTGAGTCTGCGGCGACTTCCACGGAGGAGATCGGCAATCCGATCTATCCGCCGATGCGGCAGGCGCTTGTTAATCACGATGTACCTATAGGGAATCATCGGGCCAGGCAGCTGCGCCGGGCGGATTACGACGAGTATGATCTTATAATAGGCATGGACAGTGAGAACATGTATTATATTAAGAGGATACTTGGTTCAGATCCGGAAGGAAAGGTTCATACTCTTATGGAATATACCGACTCTCCGGATGAGCTGATAGATGATCCCTGGTATACGAGAGATTTTGAAGAGGCCTACCGCCTTATCAGAAAGGGCTGTGAGGCATTGCTTGAGTACCTGACTCAATGATGACGGAAATGAGCGTGTTACCACATGAAATCCACCTATAGAATAACACTGATATCCATCATAGCATTCATATTTACAGCTATAGCAACATATCTGAGTCCGGTAATTACTGCCTGTGAGGAAATCCACCAATCACTCCCAAGTACCTCCAAGACTGAGCGAAACCCGGCAGACAGTAATTCGAGGGAGCCGGGTGATTTTACGGTAGTGATGGTGGGAGATATCCTGCTTCATGACGGAATAGAGAAGTGTGCTCTCCGTGAGGATGGAAGCTATGATTATACCGAAGTTTTCAAGCATACAAAGGATGAGATCGAGGCAGCGGACCTTGCGATTGTAAACGAGGAGGTCATCATCGGCGGGGAAGAGCTTAGGGTAAGCGGATATCCAAGCTTTAATGCACCCTATGAGATCGCCGATGAACTTGCAGAGACCGGATTCGATGTTATCTGCCATGCAACCAATCATGCGCTCGACAGAGGAAAAAAGGGCATCGTAAACTGCCTGTCATACTGGAAGGATAATTATCCGCAGATCATGCCTGTGGGAATATATGAAAGCGCACAGGAAAGCGAAGAATTATGCATATATGAGAAGGACGGTTATAAAATAGCCGTTCTTAATTATACTTACGGAACTAACGGAATACCTCTTCCGAAGGATATGCCCTACGCGGTTAATCTCATAAAGGAGGACAAGGTCATAAGGGATCTTGCGAAGGCCGAAAAGGAGGCTGATTTTACGATAGTGTGCCCTCACTGGGGGACGGAGTATAATCTCGGGATTACGGATTATCAGAAAAAATGGGCAAAGATATTTGCCGATGGCGGTGCAGACGTTATAATAGGAACACACCCTCATGTGATCGAGCCGCTTGAGATTGTGACGGCTGATGACGGGAGAGAAGTCCCTGTGTATTATTCGCTCGGAAACTTTGTCAACTGGACGAGCGGACAGGGTAGGGGCGTTGCAAACAGAATGGTTGGAGCAATGGCTGTGATCACACTGAACATGGACGAAGCCGGAGATGTATATGTCAAAGATTATGGTGTTAAGCCTCTCGTGTGCCATGTTGAGTCGGCGACTGACGGTGCGACCGTGTATTTCCTCGATGATTACACTCAGGCAAAATCATTTCTGAATGAGATCAGACGACGTGACGATAATTTTTCCTATATATATTGTGAAGAATTGTGTTACAGTATATACGATAAGGATTCTTGGAGGTAGATAATGTACCAGCTTGTCGTTTTTATAGAATATTTCACTATCATAGGTCTGTTTGCGGAATGCTGGGTTGCTTTTAGAAACTGGAGCAACAAGCTCCATTCTTATATGTTTTTTTATTGCGTTTCAAATCTTGTTTACAATGCCGGAGTGCTTATGGAGCTTCGCGCCACAACGGAAGAGGCATATGTCGTTGCGCTGAAGCTCGGCTATATGGGACGCTTATGGATCGGCCTGTCCCTTTTCCTGTTTGGGGCCGAGTTATGCAGGATACGTGTGCCGGGGTACATTACTGCAGTGCTGGCACTTACACACGCTTTTATTTACACACTGATACTGGATCTGGAAGGAAATGATCTGTATTACGATTATATGGAGTTTGTCATTCGCGGAGATTTTCCGAGACTTCTTCACCACGGTGGCCCTTTTTATACTGTTCAGACCGTTATGTCGATGGGGTACGCGGTATTAGGGTGTCTGGGGGTTTTGTACACCTTTTTGCGAGAGACCAACAAAATGGCAAAAAAGCGTCTGATGCTCATTCTTCTGGCTTTTGCTTCGATAGGAATTTCGTATGTGGTGTATATTTTCAAACTCGTAGCCCTTGCCGAACTGTATGATGTAACAACATTCGGGTTTGCCATCGGAACGATTTTCATGCTGATAGCAATCTTCAAATACAAGATGCTTGATGCGGAAACCGTAGCAAGGAATTATGTTGTTGATGAATTATCCGAGGGGATACTTGTAGTTGATGATGAGGGCAGGGTTTCTTATCACAACAAACCGGCTGAAAGGCTGTTTCCGGAACTTGCCGAACAGGATGTATCCGGGAAAAAATCAGAAGCCGTGCTTGAACGCATAAGATTCGCGATATATTGTGATGAACCTATGCGAATAAACGAAAAGATTTATACACCGAGGGCGAATTCACTTATTCAAAACGGAACATCGGTGGGAGTATTGTATGTTCTGGTGGATGACAGTGAGCATTACCGCTATATGGATGAGCTCCGTGAGCAGAGGCAGATAGCGGATGATGCCAACAAGGCTAAATCCCAGTTTCTGGCGAATATGTCTCATGAGATCAGAACTCCTATCAATGCAATTCTTGGTATGGGCGAGATGATACTTCGGGAGAGCAAGGAAAAAGAAACCGTTGAATATGCCGAGGATATCGAGACATCAGGACAGACGCTGCTGGCACTTATCAACGACATACTTGATTTTTCCAAGGTCGAAGAAGGAAAAATGGAGATAATTCCGGTTCAGTATGAGCCTGTGATCATGAAGAATGACATCGTCAACATGATCAAAGACAGAGCCACGAAGAAGGGGCTTAAGTTTGAGGTTGAATTTGACAAGGAGATCCCGAGACTATTAAGAGGCGACGAGATCAGAATCAAGCAGTGTGCCCTTAATCTTTTGACTAATGCGGTGAAGTATACACAGGAAGGCGAGGTTCGACTTAAGATCAGGCACAGAAAATCAAGCGATGACAGGATAGTCCTTTCTTTTGAAGTGTCAGATACGGGTGTAGGAATCAGGCCGGAGGACATGGATAACCTGTTCTCTCCCTTTATGCGTATAGATGAGAAGAAAAATCGCAGCATAGAAGGTACAGGCCTGGGAATCAGTATTACGAAACGCCTGCTTGAGCTTATGAAGAGTGATCTTCATGTTGAAAGCGAATACGGAAAAGGTTCGGTATTCTCGTTTGAGATAGAGCAGGAGGTTTTAAACTGGGAGCCTGCGGGAGAGCCGGAGCGCAAGGCTGACGGAGTTAATAAGAAGAAAGCTGAGTATAAGGAATTGTTCCATGCGCCCGAGGCTACTATTCTCGTTGTTGATGATATCAAGATGAATCTTACCGTTTTTACCAAATTGCT
>DGUG01000210.1 GCA_002394535.1 Lachnospiraceae bacterium UBA4316 | reverse complement strand
CTGCACTAGATGTCATGCCCCTCGCAAATGTTGGTTGATAGCATAAGAATATGCATAAAAAAAGAAAAGGGAATGTACCCTTTTCTTTTTTTATGCTATATTAATCTTCATGAAAACCTACGACAAATTCACCGGAAAAAGAATACTGATCTGGGGCTACGGACGCGAGGGAAAATCAACAGAGCATTTTCTTGCAAGATTCTGCAGACCCGAAAAAGTTGATGTCTTTGAGGGGAAACGCGAAGATATAAACGAAGATCTTTATGATTATATAGTCAAAAGTCCCGGGATCGTAATGGATGATGACAATATAAAATACACATCACAGACCCAGATCTTTCTTGAAAATTTCAGGCAGAACACAATCGGAATAACAGGCACAAAGGGAAAAAGTACAACAAGTGCCCTGCTTCATCATGTGCTGTCCGCCGCCGGCAAAAAAACCGTGCTTCTCGGAAATATCGGAGAGCCCTGCCTTGATTATTATGACCAGATCGATGATGACACTATCGTTGTGTTCGAGATGTCCTGCCATCAACTGGCCCATGTGACTATATCACCTCATATCGCCGTTTTTCTGAATCTGTATGAGGAACATCTTGACTACTACAAAACACCGGAAAGATACTTTGCGGCAAAGGCTAACATCGCAAAATTTCAGACTGACAGAGATTTCCTGTTTGTCGGTGGAAACGTACCTGCCATGCCCGCCGATGCTCCTATCGTGCGTATAGATTTTAACAATATACCCGATTACAACCTGAAGATATTCGGGCATCATAACAATTACAATGCTCATTTTGTTTATACAATCACACATGATGTTCTCGGTATCGAAGATGGGATAATACGAACTGCACTGTCTGATTTTACCGGACTTGCACATCGGCTGCAGCACGTCGGAAACATTGACGGGGTCGATTATTTTGATGATTCAATATCCACCATACCGAATGCAACCATCCAGGCTCTCGATAGCGTGCCTAATGCCAAAACGGTTCTGATCGGCGGAATGGATCGTGGCATTAACTATGACATCCTGATCGAGTATATAAATCAACACACTGAATATAATTATATTTTTTCATATGATTCGGGAAGAAGAATCTTCGATAGCATAAACCACACAGAAAACT
Source organism: Lachnospiraceae bacterium UBA4316 (assembly GCA_002394535.1). GTDB lineage: Bacteria > Bacillota > Clostridia > Lachnospirales > Lachnospiraceae > UBA2868. Next base: position 7,441 of record DGUG01000210.1, on the reverse strand, counting down.
GTTATTACAGGGAAAACCTTGAGGAAGCCGTAAAGCTTGCCGCCTCTGTAACAAAATCCGGCGAAGCGATCCTTCTGTCTCCCGCAGCGGCAAGCTACGGGTACTTTAAGAATTTTGAAGAGCGGGGAGATGCTTTCAAAAAGTACTGCGGCTTAAGTTAGGGCAATTCATATGAAGACCGAAACAACTCTGACATTTACCGGCGACATCGGTTTTGACAAATATATGAAGGACAGGTGGAGCGACGAGTCACTTCTTGATGAGAAGATCGTCTCTTTTCTTCATGACAGCGATCATGTTATCACAAACGTCGAAGGACCGCTTTACTCGGGGGAACGTGCCGCTGACGGATCGGCTGCCGCTGCCCTTACCCACAGCATGGACCCCGGTGTCAGGCATTTCCTTCAGCAGATCGGCTCGGACATATGGAATATCTGCAACAATCACATAATGGATGCCGGATATGAGGGAATTTCAAGTACTATCAAATATGCTCACGAATGCGGCGCCACACCTCTCGGTGCGGGAATGAACATTGCCGAAGCCTCTGCTCCGATTATACTTGAAGAAGCCGGCGGTATCGGAATGATAGGTGTCGGTTATCAGCGGGCCTGTCGTAAAGCAGACGAGAACACTCCCGGATGTTTTTCATGGAGCGACCTTAATCTTATACGTGACAGAATAGAGACTGTCAAACGTTCCAACAGATGGTGCATAGTTGTGGCACATGCAGGAGAAGAGTTTACCGCCCTGCCTTCCCCTTACACCCGCGAGAGGTACATGCAGTACCTTGATATGGGTGCGGATATCGTGATCGCACACCATCCTCATGTGGTCAATAATTATGAACTTTTCGGCAATAAAGCCATCTTCTATTCCCTCGGAAACTTCATATTTGACACGGATTACCAGCGCAGCCAGTTCGGCACCGAATACGGCATTGTACTAAAGCTCTTTCTGGACGAAAACGGTTTTACATTTAAGCCCTTGCCGGTTAAGGTTGACCGCACAACGGAGAAAATCATATGCTGCGATCTTCCGGCCATCTTTACGGATGTGCCCGCTGCCGAATACGAGAAACTGCAATCACTTGCGGCAGCCGTTCTTATCGCAAATACAAAGCGCCAGTTAAAATACATGCGTCCCAATGATTTTGAAAATGCCACCGAAGAAGACTTCGTAAAGAATTTCTATGAGCCGCTGCGAAGCGGCCGTGTCCCGGGCGAAACACTTGACATGCAGATAATCTACCCGCTCTCACTTAAAGCCGCAGAAGGTCTCTGGAAAACGAGCTTGCTTACCGAAGTGGTCGAATATATGCGCAGCCAGCTAAAGTGACATTGGGACGGTTCTTTTTGACACTCTACATATTGACTATATTGTCTTGACTAACCACCATATATAGATTTACAATAGGGTCGTCGGTATTATATGTATTCTCCACAAATAAAGGAAGGAGACAATATTATGAAATTCAAATTCGGTATCAAGGAAGTTGTTGCGGCAGGTATAGGAACCGCACTTTTTGTAGCGCTTACCGAGATTCAGATCCCTCTCGGATTTATCCCGAACACCGCGCTTCAGCCAAGGGCCGCTCTTCTTGCCTTTCTGTCGGCTGTATTCGGACCCATTGTGGGATGTATCGTAGGTCTTGCAGGTCATGCACTCGGTGATGCACTCTTCTACGGAAGTGTTTGGTGGAGCTGGGTATTCCCCGATGCACTGTTCGGTATCGGAGTCGGACTCTTTGCAAGCAAATTTGCCATCACGGAAGGTGATTTTACAGGCAAGAACCTGATTATGTTCAATGTCGTTCAGGCTGTTTCAAATGCAATTGCATGGATTGTGCTTGCACCCGTTCTTGACATTGTCATTTACGCCGAGCCTGCAAACAAGGTATTTGCTCAGGGGTTCTTCGCATTCCTCGGCAACTTTATCATCACACTTATTCTCGGAACGCTTCTCGGTATCGGCTACTCCAAGATCGGTGCGAAAACGGGCAGCCTTAAGAAAGAAGACTGATGCTCATAGGATTTAAGGATTTTTCCTTTAAGTACAGGGCTCAGGCAGAGCCCACACTTAAGAATATTAATCTTTCAATCGAATCCGGTGAAAAGGTTCTGATCGTGGGACCTTCCGGATGCGGTAAATCGACACTGGCCCATTGTATCAATGGGCTGGTGCCTTTTATGTACCCGGGAGAAATCACAGGCTCCTATTCGATTGACGGCAAAGATCCGCAGAAGCTTGGTATTTTCGGCCTGTCAAAAATCGTGGGAACGGTCATGCAGGACACCGACGGACAGTTTGTAGGACTGACCGTTGCAGAGGACGTTGCTTTTGCACTTGAAAACGATTGTGTGAAAGAGTCCGCCATGAAGCAAAAGGTCGATGAAGTTTCACGGGCTGTATTCATAGACGACCTTCTCGACCATTCACCCAAGGAGTTGTCGGGCGGACAAAAGCAGCGTGTCTCTATGGCCGGTGTTATGGTCGATGACGTTCAGGTTTATCTCTTTGACGAGCCTCTTGCAAATCTTGATCCCAAAACAGGGAAAAGCGCCATTGCACTCATTGATGATATCCAAAAGCGGCAACAGGCAACGATAATCATAATCGAACACCGGTTAGAAGACGCACTGTACCGTGATGTCGACAGGATCGTTCTGATAAATGACGGAATGATCGTCGCGGATATGCGGCCGGATGATTTTCTGTCCACGGATCTGCTTGAAGACGCGGGAATCCGGTATCCTCTGTATCTGGAAGCGTTGCGACATGCAGGCTGTCAGATCATACCCGGATCAAAGCCCCAGCACATCGAAACAATGGATATTTCTCCTTACAGGCAGAAGTTTCTGGAATGGATGCAATCCGTACCCCTCCCTGAACCTAAGATTCCCGGTGACGTTATTCTTTCGATAAGGGATGTGGGATTTTCTTATGACAAAACACATCCTGTTCTCTCGGATGTTTCATTCGATATACACAAAGGCGAGATGATGAGCATAGTCGGCAAGAACGGTGCCGGAAAATCAACTCTCGCAGGTCTTATTTGCGGATTCAATATTCAGGACAGTGGAACGATACTGCTGAACGGCGAAGACATCACCGCACTTTCAATTAAAGAGCGGGGTGAACATATCGGATACGTTATGCAAAATCCCAACCAGATGATAAGCAAGCCTATGATTTTCGACGAAGTGGCATTAGGGCTTGTTGTCAGATCCGTGCCCGAGGATGAAGTAAAGCAGCGCGTCGCTGACACCCTTCGTATATGCGGACTGTATGAAATGAGAAACTGGCCCATATCCGCTCTCTCCTTCGGTCAGAAGAAACGTGTTACCATCGCTTCAATACTTGTCATGGACCCGGAACTTATTATTCTCGATGAGCCCACGGCCGGACAGGATCTGCGGCACTACACGGAAATAATGGAATTCCTGAAAAAACTTAACGAAGAGTCAGGCAAGGCCATCGCAATGATCACTCACGACATGCATCTTATGCTTGAATATACAAACCGTGCCGTAGTTATTACGGATGGTAGGCTTATCGCCGACGATACACCGGCAAATATACTTACAAACGATGAAATCACAGAGCGGGCATTCCTAAAGCGTACTTCCCTCTACGATCTTGCATCGAAAATGGGAATTGATGACGCACCGGGGCTTTGCAACAGATTCATACACTACGAAAGGAGCCTTAAGGATGGCAGGCAGAGTTCTTTCGTATGAAAAAAAAGAAACATGGATACACGAACTGTCCGGTGTTACCAAACTGATCTTCTTCCTTGCATGGTCGATAACAAGTATGATCAGTTACGATACACGGGTTCTTGCTGTGATGCTCATTTTAAGCATTGCCATACTCCGTGCGTCAAAAACCGAATGGCGTCAGGTAGGAACCGTTTTTAAGTTTATCATGCTGTTCCTTATAATAAACGTGATTGCCATATTTTTCTTTTCTCCCTACCAGGGATGCGAGATATACGGAAGCAAGACCGTTATAGGTCATCTGTTCGGCAACTACTATTTTACCAAGGAGCAGCTGTTCTATGAGGCTAACATCATACTCAAATACATGACCGTCGTACCCTCCGTATTTATGTTCATCGTATCCACAGACCCCAGCGAATTTGCCGCTTCCCTCAACCGCGTCGGTATCAGTTACTATGTTGCGTATTCAATTGCCATAGCCTTGCGTTACATTCCGGATGTTCAGGATGACTACATTAAAATAAAAAATGCCGAAGCGGCACGCGGAATAGAGCTGTCCAAAAAAGCGGGGCTCTTATCCAGAATAAAAAATACCACCCCGATTCTCTTTCCGCTTGTATTTACAAGCATGAACAGAATCGATGTGGTAAGCTGTGCAATGGAGTTGCGCGGTTTCGGCAAAAACAAAAAGAGGACTTGGTACCGGGGTAAGTCTCTTCGCGCCGCCGACTACGCTGTCATCGCTTTCGCTGCCATATTCTGTACCGCCGCCCTTATATTCACCTTCAGAGGCGGCTCAAGGTTCTATAATCCGTTCAGGTGACAAAAAGAACCGTCCCCTTTGTCAACTAATTTATATCAATTATATTGAACTCGGATTTGCATCCTGTTTTGAATTTCACGGCCCAGTCGGAGATTCCGTCTGTAACGATAAAATCGGTTGACCCTCTCCTCTCGTATCCGCGTACATTGTTATTCTCGGATACAATCGGCTGTATGTATTCAAGGGGCCATAACTGTCCGCCGTGAGTGTGCCCGGAAAGTACAAGGTCAACACCTGCCGCAGCCTCACCGTCATAATCCGTAGGCTGGTGGTCAAGAACGATCATGTACTTATCCTTATCAAGGTCCTTTATCAGCTCAGAAGTATCAAGTCTTGAAGCTCTGCCGTAATCGGCATCGAGCCTTCCGATAACATAGAATCTGTCATCAACAAGAACCGATTCGTCCCGGAGAACTACAACTCCGGCTTTTTCAAGCTCAGCTACGAGTTCATCACCGGTATAACCTCTGTGTGAACTGTCATAATAACCCATATCATGGTTCCCGAGGCAGTAATACACGCCGTATTTTGTCTTGAAATTCGAGAGCGCTTCACATGCGTCAATCATATCCTGCTTCATTGAATCATCATCGACAAAATCACCCGTGATAACAAGAATATCGGGATCAGTCTCCTGAATCTTCGCAAGTCTTTTTGCGAAACCTTTTCCGTCAAATCCCGCACCTATATGTGAGTCCGCAATCTGAGCGATACGAAGCTGCCCGACATTTTTGTCTGTTGAAACCTGATAATCCGTCTCCCACATGCCATGCATAAGTATCCATCCGATAATCAGATAAACAAGGCATGCGCTTATGGCGCACAGGTCAACGATTCGGGGACTGACGCCGGCTCCGAATCCCTTTCGTATAATCAGTCCTATAAGGTCACCGAGCAGCATAAATACCGCAACATGAACCGCTACTACTATCGTATTGGTCATATTGAGAGTCTTCCACAGTATAATGCCGACTATCACAACAGAAAGTACGGCAGATACTTTGCGTATCGCCGCACTGTTTATAAATGAAAATATACCCGTTTTTTCTACTTTACCTGCCAGATACAGCGCCGCAGCTATTCCGGCAAGTATGGAAAATCCAAATATAGCAATCCACATATTTCTCTCTCTTGTTTCCGAATGTCCCTTTTCCATACCCATCAAAGACTCTACGGAATCTAACCCTCCTTAAATATCTCGTTAATCTTATCTCTCATAAGCTCAGCCATTGCCCGGTGTCCCGCCTCATCAAGATGAAGATGGTCTACAGAGCCTGCGCTTATTTTCTCGGTTGCGTTTAAGAAGTAGCAACCGTACTGTTCGGCAACAAGTTCATACCACTTCGGAAGTTCCTTCGACCTTGCCACCACATCGCTTCCACCGAAAAAAGGAGCGAAATACGATTCCTCAAAGGGCTCCGATAGGGCAAGGGGAGATACGATAAGTATCTTCATATCCGGGCAGTTAATGTAATCGCGGCAATATGCCTTGATCTTTGAGAGCATAAGCTGAAGACTTCCCGCAATATCCGCCGGAGGCAGATGAAACTTAAGCTTGAGATCATTGGTTCCAAGCATTATTATCAGAAGATCGGCGGGGTGCCTTGTCTCTATCATCGGAAGCACATAATCCATTCCGCACTTCGTTCCGCCTTCCCACGGGTCGGGATCCGAAATATTCCTGCCGTTCTGCCCCTCCTCAAATATTTCATAGTCTTCTCCGAGAAGCTTTTGCAGAACTTTGGGCCAGCGGGTATTCTCATCAAACCTTCCGCCCGTGGCCGGGTTATATCCGTATGTGTTCGAATCTCCGAAGCAAATGATTTTCTTCATGGTGGTTATGCCTCACTAAAATCAGTGTCCATCGCTATCTGCAAAGTGTAATCGGGGTATTCCTTCTGTACCTTTGCAACTATGTTATTATACACCACGCTTCTGTCTTTTGCATCAAAACTTACGACCACATCAAAACGTATTGTCTTCTCAGCCTTGTCCATATAGAACCCGTGCATCTGCAGTATGTTAGGTTCAGATGTGACAAGGTCGGCGACCTTCTTCCTCGCCGCAACGGCCTCCTCATCTCTAGTGTTGTACGAATAGACACCTATAGCAGTCAAAATCACGTTATGTTTTTGATATACCTCTACCTGAATCTTGCGCAGCATCTTGTCAAGATCGTCCGCCGACAGGGTGTCCGGAACCTCGATGTGTACCGACCCGTTATATGCATCGGGGCCGTAATTATGCATTATCAGATCGTAGGTCCCCGATACATCGGGAAAATCATTTATTGTTGCTTTTATCTGCCTTGCAAGTTCTGCGTCAACCCTTTCTCCGAGGATTTTGGACAGCGTCTCTTTAAGCATATCAAAGCCGGATTTGATTATTATTACGGCGATGACGGCGCCGAGCCACGCTTCAAGAGATATGTGAAACAGCAGGAATATAACCGCTGCTGCCAGCGTCGATGCACTTATTACCGAATCAAGGGTCGCATCCTCACCGGAATTGACAAGTGAATCGGAATTGACTTTAACCCCCACAGACTTAACGTACCTTCCAAGCACGATCTTAACTGCTACCGCAACAGCAACTATCACAAGGCTTACGGTAGAATACTCCGGCGTCTCGGGGTTTATTATCTTCTTTACCGATTCGGTAAAAGCGGTGATTCCCGCGTATAGGACAAGTATGGATATTATCATGGCGCTTAGATACTCGATCCTTCCGTAACCGAAGGGATGCTTTCTGTCGGCATCCTTTCCCGCAAGCTTTGTCCCCACGATGGTTATGACAGATGCCGCGGCATCCGACAGATTATTAACGGCATCCATAATGATCGCGATAGAATTGGCACTTAAGCCTATAACGGCCTTAAACGCCGCCAGGAATACAT
>DGUG01000116.1 GCA_002394535.1 Lachnospiraceae bacterium UBA4316 | reverse complement strand
TTGAGTTTGTTGATATTGATATTATTCTTTGTGTTAGACGTCATCATGCCGTTGGTAATTCGCATCATAACCGTACCCTCCGTAAAAATTACAAAACAAGTACTGTTACAGGCGGCCAAACTCCATTTCAGCCTACTGTAAATAGCTATGGCAAATTCCCTTTTGCCTGATGTATATAATTGTTTATCGACAATTACTGCTTAAATCTTAACTACACCTTATACTCCTGTCTGAAGTATCAGTCTGTCATATATCTCCGTCATGATCTGTATCATCTTGGATGACAGGTTGTAGGCTTCCTGGAACTTCACAAGGTTAAGTGCCTCTTCATCGTTATCGACGCCCGAAACCGAAGTCCTCTGGGCAACAATAGATTTGCTGATCTTGTCGAAGTTCGAGTAGAAGTTGTTGGCAGATGATGCTCCAAGCGCCACATCGCTTGTGAGGCACTGCAGAAATTCTTCGGAAGAGCAGCCTCTGTATGTCATCTTGGACTTGTCAGTCCGAACTTTCATAAGTTCAAGAGTAATATCCTGTGCATCCTGTCCCTGAGTAATATCAACAGTTGTACCGAACAGGTTGACATCTTTAAGCATATCACTGTTTATATTGAAGTTTCCCGCCGTAAGCTGAAGATAATTGTCATTTATCGTGTTTACCAAATGCGAGTTTCCATCATAACCGGTTTCATAATTGTAGTCGTCAAACTTGCGCTCGTCGCTTCCGCTTGTAAACATGGCTTCTGCAAGGTTACCGTTTGAATCCTGGGCAGTCTTTTCTATCTTGTTCATGGCCTGGGCAAATGACCTTACCCACTCATTCATCTGAGCCATATAATAGGGAATTCCCTGATAATCTATAGATACTCCGACAAAAGCATCCTTACCGGAAAGACCTGATGCATCATTTGGCTTCTCAGGTGTCCCGGGCGCAAGACTAAATGTATACTGCTCATTATCCGCATCATAAATCCATGATTCGTATACAAGTCTTACATTTCCGACTACAATAGTCCCTGAACCGTTCATTGTGACCTTATTCATATCGGTCAGAAAATCATGGTTTGGGTTCGACTTGTCTATCTTTACTGTTACTTTATTGGATGTAGTATTAACGTAAGGACCTTTTGCCGAGAAATTCTCACCATTATTACCGTCTCTTACCTCAATCAGGCCCTTGAGCTGCCCTCCCAGGCTTCCTCCGTACAGATTAAGCGGAAGGTCGTTTAAATAAATGTCATACAATCCGTCCGCATCTGACTGGTTTACCTTTTCATCGCCGCTTCTTGCAACGCATGAAACGGTAGAATACTCATAACTGTTTACAAGATTCTGCCCGCCCGCGATATCCACGATATATCTGTATATTCCGGACTCCTCCGTACCGCCTTCGGTTGTGTATATGGGAACTTCCGTAACCTTGACATCAACGATCTCCGATAACTGATCAATAAGGAGGTTTCTCTTATCCCGAAGTTCGTTTGCACGCACATGATTAACTTCTATCGTATTGATCTGCTTATTGAGAGTAGCGATCTCGGAAGCTAAGGAATTGATCTCATTGACTTTGTTCATGATCTCATTGTTGGCATCGGTCTGAAGCCTCTGAAGAGACGTGTGCATATTGTTGAAGTACTCGGTAAGAGCTTTGCATCTTGATAAAAATGCAGCCTTCTTCGTATCGTCTCCCGCACTCTTATACACCTCATCAAGAGCATCGAACATATCCGAGTATACGACATTAAATCCCTGAACATCATCTGTATCGGTAAAATAGTCTTCTATCTGACGATAATACTGCTGTTTGATATCGTAAATTCCCTTGCTGGCATTATTCTGCCAGTATTTAAGGTCATAGTATGCGTTCCTGATCTGGTCTATTGACTTGGTATCAACACCTGCACCGGCCATACCGTATGAAGTGTTGGTGCGAAGTGCATCGGCAGCCGCCTGAATCGCTTCCTGTCTTGTGTAACCCTTTGTCTCCACGTTGGAGATATTGTTACCCGTAACATTAAGAGCTGCATTTGCAGCCTGCAGCCCTGTATATCCTATATTCAGTCCGAAAAATTGTGAAGTACTCATAGGGCCTCCTTCTATCTATACACTACATATTAAACGCTGTCTAACAGTCTCTCCAGCATGTCGTTGCATGCCGTAATGTATCTTGATGCTGCATTGTATGCATTCTGATACTTGATCATATTGGTAAGTTCCTCGTTGGAAGATACTCCCATGATTGCATCTCTGCTATCCGAAAGCTGATGCGTTGCCACTTGCTGGGCTGTCACTATACTCGTGTAAACCGATCCTTCAGTTGCCACCTGTCCGACAAGAGCAGCATAATAATCCCTGTAATCATATTTCTGCGTCAGATCAGGAGAGATGCTCGAAAACTTGTTAGTAAAGGCATCCGCCAAAGCATCAGCCTTGGCATGGTCAACCTGCCGATCTTCCGTCATAAACTCATTTCCGAGAAGGGACGGTGTCTTGAGAAGATCCGGATTGATCTTCATATTTGCAATCGTATATAGCTTATCAATGTTTGCGTGTGACGGTTTGGAATCCTCTGCAACATACTTGTAATTACCCGAGCCGTCCTCAACATACCTGCTTGTTCCGAGCCTGACGAAAAGCTCTTTCGGGAGATCCTCGTCAGATGCATATGACGGTGTCCCGCCGGAATCTATCAGACTCTTCTCATCCGTAAGTATGTTATTAACTTCCGTCATGAGAGAATGAACCATATTATCAAGCTGTGCCTGCACCTTCATTACAATTGAAGATGAAGTGGGGATCAGATCCTGGGACACATCCGTAGGAGGGGTTGTTGAGTTGTCCGTGTATGTATATTTACCGTTCATATAGGTGTTGTAAGCCATGTCGGTATAGTTGGCTCTTCTGTCACCCCTCGCGAGAATTACCGACTTAAGCTGCCCTATATCGGTATTGTATGCAGTAGCAATCTCCTCGTTTCTGATAAACACTTCCGCGTTCTTGTTCTGAGGCCATACAGGAGTGTAGAACCCCGTACCCTCATCAACAACGGTATCCATATGGAATACCCTGTCTCTTGCAACGAGAGATACTCCCTCAACAAGAACTTCCGTAGCTCCGTCAGCGTTTGTAAAATATGATATATTTGCAAGGGCAGAAAGCTCGTCAAGTGCCTTATTCCTCTGGTCTCTAAGGTCATTTGCTTCCTGTTCTCCCAATTCTTCCGTATGAATTCTTTCGTTAAGAACATGGATCGTATCTCCAAGATCATTGATCTTGTCAACATACTCTTTCACTCTTGCATTAAGATTATCCTGGTAATCGGTCAGTCCGTTATATACCGCCTGTGCCCTTTCCAAAAACTGTGCTGCGGTATTGACGAAAGAGCCTTTTGTGACTGAACTTGACGGATCTTTTTGGAGTTCCTGAACAGATGTCCATAAACCGGCAATTGATTCCTGAAACGCAACGCCGTCAAATTCTCCGAGAAGTGTTTCTATTTCCTGGGTTGTTTCCTGACAAACTTCATAAAAATTAGACCTTCCGGTTTCTCTGCGATATGACTTGTCAAGAAAATCATCCCTGACCTGTCTTACTATATCGTATTCAACACCGAGGCCTATCTGCATTTTTGAAACAGCCGGGGACGTACTTATCGTGTTATAAGACATGTCCGCATGCAACGTCTGCTGACGGACATAACCCGGTGTTTCTATATTCGAAAGGTTGTGCGCTGTTGTATGCAGCGAATTCTGACTGGTCTGAAGTCCGGTTGCCCCTAAAAACAGGCCGCTCATCAACGACATGTAATCACCTCATGTTCTGTAACCCTAACTACTGTTTCGCATCAAAACCTCTGACCGATCCTAATGTCTCTCCTGTACTTACGGCACTTCGTCCGTAATTATTTGTTTCCGGAGCCTGTCTCAAGGCCCTGATCATGTTCAGGTCGAATTCAACCATCTCCAATGACTGGTCTATCAGCTGTCTGTTGCTTTCATTTATCATTCGTACATTTTCGACTGTCATCTTCAGCTTATCGTGTATCTCGGAGAGTGCACGCTGCTCATTCGGCTGTTTAGAAAGCAATTCAATCAGCACAGAAAGTTTTAATGTCTCAACATCCTTGTTGATTACGTCCGCGATGTCACGGGTTACCTGGGCACGTTTACTATCCAGATTTCCGATCGTCGTCACAACGATTTGTTCATCATCCGTGATTTTTTCCAATGCCGCTATGTCTCTTGAGACTATAACGGTCGCTTTGCGCTTGGACAACTCCAGAAGCTTTTCGTATTCACTGTTTTCCTTGTTCAGTGTATCAATGAGTTCCTCAATAAGGCTTGCCACTGTTTATCCCCTTCGCCAAGCGCCGCCCTGCTTCCGATCAGATCATTTGATCAGAAGCCGAACTTCTCTTCATACTTTGCAAGTAATTTTGATGCAAAATCATCATTGCTTACATTATAAGTACCGTTTGCAATAGCTGCCTTGATAGGCTCTGTGATCTCGCTCCTGATATCGGATGAATTTGCAACAGCCGTCTTTGCTGTCTGAATGTCTTTTCCGATGCTGGAGATCTGAACCTGGTCTCTTCCGTATGCAGACGCTACATTGTTGACCTTGCCGGGCTTCTTTGCCGAGTATATCTGACTTACGGCATTATATGCTTCTATACGCATGTTTTCTCCTCCTTCCCTGTCCGGAGTGCTCCCCTCGCGATGCCATCCATGGCTTCGCAATAAAACATTTTACAAGTTTCATAATATTTATCGACCATTCTTTAATAATCTTTATACCCTTTTGTAAATTTCTTATTTATTATTTCCGTACCCGCTCAAGCGCCGCTCAGGCTGGCTCGATCTACGATCGAGCTATAGAATGCCCTATTCCGGCCATAAATAACTTCCACGCACCCATCATGCACGATGTTGCTTCCTTGCGGCTGCCGGGCAGAATATACATAAGCGATGCCTCGTAAGCCCTGATGCTTTGCCAGCTTCCGGCAAGTTCATTAAGATCGACAACTCCCGGTTTTCCCCATGTTGTGATTAGAAGTCTGTCGCCATCAATGTCTGTTATTGTTGTAAAATGACTCTTTATTACAGAATCAGAACCTCCGGCAAGCCTCTTTTCAAGGTCGGAATCTGCTTTGAAAAGTCTCGCATTGTGAGTATTTCGACATGTAAGCAGAACCACTGCTCCGCTTTTTTTCAGTCCCTCTTTAATGAAATCCCTTGCCTCTTCCTTGGACATAAAAGCACAAGCCTTGTATTCTACCGTAATATCAAGACCCAACTTTCTGGCAAACCGGATGATACCTATAATAAACCCTACATTTGTAAGGCCGAATGTACTTTTTAACCTGGTAAAAACTTTTGATGACCGCTCTTTGCGGTCATAGATACGATTAAGCGGAAATATCTCAAAGGATCCCATCGTCTCATATACCCCGGTCATAAGAAGTGAGAAATTCTCATGACCGGGATTATCTGAGCATAATGCATCCTTTATCTGTGCAGGAATCTTTCCCGATGTTCTTATTGCATCAACGAACTCTTTGTCACACCTTGCAAGGCAACGCAACACATTAGCTCCCGCCACGGACCCGCAACCTCCCAAGGCTCTCGTATTTGACGAAAACCACCTCTGGTCACCTCCGTAACTGATCTTTCTGTCAGGACCCTGTATCTGCAGTTGTCTTGCACGCGGTATGTTCATACATTATTTCTTGACTGTTACCTTATCAAGATGCCATATATCATCAACGTATTCCTGGATGGTTCTGTCTGATGAAAACTTGCCGGAACTTGCAACATTTAGAATTGCCATCTTGTTCCATTTTTTGGTATCCTTGTAGGCTTCCTGTATCTTCTTCTGAGTCTCAGCATAGGAGTCAAAATCCTTCAGTATGAAATATGTGTCAGCCTTTGCGGTGCACTGTGTATTAAGCAGGGAATTGTACAAATCCCTGAACAGTTCCGGATCTTCAGGACAATATGTACCGTTTACAAGCTGCATAAGAACCTTGCGGACGTTTGCATTGTTGTTGAATATCTCGTTCGGATCATATCCACCGTTTTGCTCATAGTTTATAACCTCATCAGAGGACAGTCCGAATATGAATATATTGTCTTCTCCGACTTCTTCATACATCTCAACGTTTGCGCCGTCCATTGTTCCGATCGTAACAGCTCCGTTAAGCA
>DGUG01000234.1 GCA_002394535.1 Lachnospiraceae bacterium UBA4316 | reverse complement strand
GGCCTATTGAAGTTTTCTTTTAAGTTAATCCCAAGCATCCATGACACACCGCAGACAATGTCCATATATCCCGAGAAATCTGCATACATTTCAATAAGATAAAAAAATGTGGCAATAATAAGAGTAAGTCCGCTGTAACTGCCGGGTGAAGAATAAACAGTATCGATATAAAAGGCAACCCGGCCGGCAATAACAAGTTTCTTCAGTATTCCTACCAGTATTCTGTAACCACCTTTTTTGATATTTTCGATATCAAAAGGATGATATGCAGTAAGCTGCGGTATCATTTCCTGATAGTTTCCTATAGGGCCCTGCGTCAATTGCGGAAAATATGATATAAACAGCGCATAATGAGACATATTATCACAAGGCTTGATTCTTTTATCGTAGCAGTCATGTGCATATCCTATTGTCATAAATGTGTAAAACGATATGCCGAGCGGAGCCGCCAGATCATGTATTCCAAAATTTACACTGTATTTAAAACATATAAGAATTCCCAGGTTTATGATTATTACCCAGACAAAGTGTGATTTGACCGGATTCTGCATCAATTTCCATGTGGAATAAATTGATATCAGAATAAAAATTATGTAAACCGGATTTGCACAAAAATAAAATAAGAAACTTGCCGCAAGCAGAAGTTTCCACTGATGTCTCTCCCCTATACGATAATAACCGCACAGGAGAATGAACATGAATATCAAAAAGCCTGCCGAGATAAGACTCATTAGCCGATCATCCTCCGGTAAAATATTATATATTATTTAAGGAATTGTGCAAACACATGATTCCCGTAATCGATCCCCAGGTCGGAAAGCGATAAACTTCCGGCACCCTCATAGACGAGTCCCTGAGCAACCAGATCATCTATCGTATCGCCGTACAGGCTTCTTACCGTACATCCGAATTTACTTTCAAAAGCATCGGTATCCACTCCGTCCATCATACGGAGTCCCAGATAGATTGTCTCTTCTATCATCTCATCCTTTGTAAGAATGTTGTATTCTTCCTGCGTCATCGGATCACTGACATATGTGGCAAGATCGGTAGTATTCCTGCTTCGTGCATCTTTCTCTCCGTCCGGAAGACATGAACTTGCACCGAGACCCACTCCGAGATAATGAACCCTCTTCCAGTATCCGGTGTTGTGACGGCTCTCATATCCCGGCTTTGCAAAATTGGATATCTCGTAATGCTTATATCCTTTATCCTTGAGCATATCCACTGTCATCCAGTAAAGCTTTCTCTCGGTCTCTTCTCCCACAACAGGACCCTCTATATCACCGAATCTTTCGTAGAACGGAGTTCCCCTCTCGATGATGAGACTGTATGTACTTATATGTTCGGGGGAAAATTCCAGAACCTTGTTAACAGTCGCAGCAAGCATCTGTTCCGTCTGGCCGGGTATGGCTGTCATGATATCGACGCTTATATTTTTAAATCCGGCATCCCTTGCATCTATAAAGCACTCCGCAAAATCATCGTATGTGTGTATCCGGCCTAAGAGTTCCAGTTCACTCTTATGACTTGACTGCATCCCAATTGACAGACGGTTAAACCCGATCTCGCGAAGGTAATGAAGTTTATCCCTTCCGCTTTTTGGGTTGACCTCGATGGTTATCTCCGCTCCGGGATCTATGACAAATTCCTGTCCGATGGCAGTATAGAGCGCACCTAACTGCGCAGGGGACATCACACTTGGTGTCCCTCCCCCGAAGTAGATGCTGGTGACTTTATTGCCTCTCGAAAGAGTCTGCGCTCTCCCTCTTATCTCAGTTATAAGTGCATCCGTGTAGGCCTGCTTCGTTGAATCATCTGCAGGTCCCGAGAGAAAATCACAATAGTTGCATTTTCTTTCACAAAACGGAATATGAACATATATTTCCAAAATCATTACCTAACTTTCATCAAGCTTTAATACACTCATAAAAGCCTTCTGTGGTATCTCGACGTTACCTATCTGGCGCATACGCTTCTTACCCTCTTTCTGCTTTTCGAGCAGTTTCTTCTTTCTGGTTATATCGCCGCCGTAACACTTTGCAAGCACGTCCTTTCGCATTGCCTTGACGGTTTCCCTTGCTATGACCTTACCGCCTACAGCCGCCTGTATCGGAATCTCAAACAGGTGCCTCGGTATTTCATCCTTAAGTTTTTCGCACATCTTGCGACCCCGCTCGTATGCGCTTTCCGCATGAACGATAAATGACAGTGCATCAACTTCTTCACGGTTAACAAGAATGTCGAGCTTAACAAGTTTGGAAGGCTCGTATCCCTTCAGTTCATAATCAAACGATGCATAACCTTTGGACCGTGATTTTAACGCATCAAAGAAATCATAGATAATCTCATTAAGAGGAAGTTCATACTTAAGAAGTGCTCTTGTCTCCTCAATATACTCCATCGATAAATATCTTCCGCGGCGTCCCTGACACAGTTCCATGATAGGTCCCACATAATCCTTCGTTACCATTATCTCTGCCGATACTATGGGTTCTTCCATATGTTCTATCTCGGAAGGATCCGGAAGATTGGTGGGGTTGGTCAGATCTATGACTTCACCGTTTGTCTTATATACCTTATATACAACACTGGGAGCGGTAGTTACAAGATCAAGGTTATACTCCCTCTCCAGCCTCTCCTGGATTATCTCCAGATGAAGCAGTCCTAAGAATCCGCATCTGAAACCGAATCCCAGGGCTATACTCGTTTCAGGTTCATAGTTAAGAGATGCATCGTTAAGCTGCAGTTTTTCAAGAGCGTCACGCAGATCCGGATACTTCGCTCCGTCCACGGGATACATTCCGCAAAATACCATGGACTGTACCCTTTTGTATCCAGGAAGTGCCTCGGCACAGGGATTTTCGTCATCGGTTATGGTATCACCGACCATTGTATCCCTGACATTTTTTATTGATGCTGTAAGGTAGCCCACCATTCCCGCAGAGAGTTCATCAC
>DGUG01000017.1 GCA_002394535.1 Lachnospiraceae bacterium UBA4316 | reverse complement strand
TGAAGAGTGCATTTCTTGATAAGGAAAACGGAGGAGTATACTGGTCGGTCACATATGACGGAGTCCCTCTTGATACGACAAAGCATACATATTGTCAGGCCTTTGCCATATATGCTCTGGCGGCATATTACAAGGTTTCGGCAGATGAGAAGAGTCTTGGGATTGCAAACGATCTTGTTAAAATCATAGAGCAAAGGTGCAGGGACAGAGGCGGATATCTTGAAGCGTTTAACAGTGATTTTTCTCCGGCAACTAACGAGAAACTGTCCGAAAACGGAGTGATGGCAGAGCGTACCATGAATACCCTCCTGCATGTTTACGAAGCCTATACGGGATTGTACGAAGTCACAAAAGACGAGTATCTGGAAGACAGGCTTAAAGAAATGCTTATGATCTTCAGGAACAAAATGTATAATCCCGCAAAACACCGTCAGGAAGTTTTTTTTGACAGGGATTACAAACCGCTTATTGACCTGATATCATACGGACACGATATTGAGACAGCGTGGCTTCTTGACCGGGGAATAGAGGCTCTCGGTGATGACATACTCAGGGGAAAATATGCTGATATGACAAGTGACCTTGCCGATAATATTCTGCACAATGCTTTCGACGGGCACTCCCTACCCCAGGAGTGCGAAGCGGGAGTTGTTAATGAAGACAGAGTATGGTGGGTTCAGGCAGAGGCTGTTAACGGATTCATAAATGAATACTTAAAGAATCCTGCACGAGAAGAGTTTAAGAAGGCGGCCCTGGCACAATGGGAATATATTAAACAGAATGTTATCTATAAAGATGGGGGTGAGTGGTACAACCAGCTTGATAAGGATGGCAGGCCTTACGGGAATATGCCTGTTGTGGGTCCATGGAAGTGTCCGTATCACAACGGAAGGATGTGTCTGGAGGTAATAAGAAGAGGCATAGATTTTTGATGTATAGGGTTTTGAAAAAATTAGTTGACTACCACCGATGATTTTGATATTATATTCAAGTCGCCGATAGATAGCGGCCGGGATGCGGAAGTGTCGGAATTGGCAGACGAGCAAGACTAAGGATCTTGTGGGCGCTTAGCCCGTGCGGGTTCAAGTCCCGCCTTCCGCATTACGAAATATAAAAAGCCTATGACTAATGTCATACGGCTTTTCTTTTTGCTCTGAACGGAAAACCCGGGCTTCAGTTCGCCATAGAAGCTATTAAAGCATCAATCTCTGCCTGGGATAGTACCCGCCCGGGATTGGAAGCTGCCGGCGGGGCTGCGGGAGCCGGGGCAGGTGTGACCTGTGTCGCACAAAAAGCTGCGCCGCCGCCTACCTGAGGTGATTTACCCATTATACTTGCAAGCAGTGCCTGCTGTTCTGCATCCAGTCCGTTTGAATCCATGTTAACTCCATTTCAGTATAACTTTAATTGCCAATTTTTGTTATTTTACAAAAATCGTCCGAATAAATCAACTAATCCGTATAACTAATATCGAAAATGTCATCAATACGTATGGAAGTTCCGTCGGTAAGAATTACGGTTTGTTCAATTCTGTCGATTTTTTTGACGGTTCCGGAGGTAATGAGGTATTCACCGCCGCTTTTAAACATATCAGGCACGAAATGTGTTATAGCTACCGAGGTTTTACCGGATTCTATCTGTAAAAGTGTTCGATTGATTGCGGCAACCGCATCATCGTCAAGAATGATTTTTTCGCCGGTAAGGCGGGCAGTTTCCATAACTGCCTCATCATAGCCTACAAGGGCGGCAAAGGGAGAAAACTGCGCGGCTCTGTTTATCATTGACATATGCGGCCGCCTGTCAGAAGTATGATGTGCATGATCGATGATCCTGTCATATGTACTCATGCCTTGTGTCCTCCCACCTGCGCATTTCGCTCTCTTGTAGTTGCACCCTCAAGGAAGTTGGTTCCCTTAAGTATGGCGTTCTTGCCGTATTTGTCCTTGATGGAAAGAGTGGCAAGCTGGAGTGCTTTTTCCCTTGCAAGGCGCTCGTCCTCATTTTGCCGGTCAATTTCCGCGGTCTCATAATCGGTAAAAAGATCAAGCTGTTCGTAGTGATTTTCGTTTTGAACCTCGGATTCCGGAATTACTTTGGCGGCGCATACATTCACACGTCGTATCATAAGCCGGGGATCTGTTATTCTCTCATACAGTCCGTCAACTGCTTTGGTAAGCAGTACGGTTGAGGCTGTTTTGCGCTCAAGGTTAACCGTTCCGTGGGCATGCTTGGGGGTATATCTTCCGTATCTGTCGAGACCTGCTTCGCCGCTGTAATCGCCAAGGTCTTTCGGGTCCTTAACGCTTTCATATCCGATGGTCAGTACCATCTGGTCGGTAACCAGTCCCTTTTTTACAAGATCAAGGGAGAGAAGATCTGTCATTTCATGAACTATGATGGCTGCTTCCTTCTGACTGTATGGGCGCATCAGAACCTGACCGGAACTTAAACTGTTGTTTGCGGGTTTGTACTGTCTGATATCGTCGATTGTACAGGGCTCCCATCCCCATGCATGGTCAATGATAAGCTCCGCATTTACTCCAAACTCTTTATACAGGACATCTTCGTTAGTCTCTGAACATGCCGCAATGTCTCCCATGGTCTCCAGCCCCAGTTTTTTGAGCCGTTTGGCAATTCCTCCGCCGATCCGCCAGAAGTCGGTTATCGGAGTGTGATCCCATAGTTTCCTGCGGAAACCCATCTCGTCAAGCTCGGCGATTCTGACTCCGTCCTTATCGGCAGGCATATGTTTCGCTACTATATCCATGGCCACTTTGCATAGAAACAGGTTTGTCCCTATCCCGGCTGTAGCGGTAATACCTGTGGATGAAAGCACATCCCTGATCATGGTCATGGCCAGTTCATGTGCGCTCATACGATATGTGTCAAGATATGCGGTCACATCCATAAATACTTCGTCACAGGAATAGACAAGGATATCCTCGGGAGCTATATATTTCAGGTAGATCTTGTATATTTCGGTGCTTACCTGCATATACCTTGACATCCTTGGTACAGCCGTAATGAAATCAACTTCGAGGGTCGGGTTTGAGGAGAGCTCGGAAGTAACGTATGAGCTGCCTGTAAAATCACGATTACGGATGCGGCTCCTTCTTCCGGCGTTAACTGTTTTGACTGTCTGTATTACTTCAAACAGTCTGGGTCGGCCGGGAATACCGTATGATTTGAGTCCCGGTGAGACGGCAAGGCATATGGTCTTCTCGGTGCGCGAAGAATCAGCGACAACAAGGTTGGTATCAAGAGGATCCAGTTCCCTGTCGACGCACTCCACGGAGGCATAGAAACTCTTCAAATCTATTGATATGTAAATATGTTCCATTACACGCCTCATGCCCAAAGACTGTTACAGTTACCGGAAATATTATAGTACAGGTAAGGCGTTACTTACAAATCTTATTGATAGCCGGGATTCTTTGCAATCCTTTGACATCATGATATACTGATTGAAATTCAGATTAAGGTTTTACCGGAAAGGTCGTGCATGATGAAAAGAATAACACTTATTTTAATGATCGCTTTTATACTGGTTGTGGGCTTAACAACAGCCTGTGAGAGTGCAAATGAAACTGTAAATGAAACTGTAAATGAAACTGCAAATGAAACTGCAAATGAAACTGTGAATGAACCTGCGAACGAAACTGTGAATGAAACTATGAATGAAACTGTCCCGGAAGAAAAACTTACGGGTTTTGCGGTTTACGACAGATCACAAAATGAGCTGAAGCTGTCCGAATATGTAACCGGAAACAAGGTGACAATGATCAATTTCTGGGCAACCTTCTGCGGTCCCTGTATTGGAGAAATGCCTGAACTGGCCAGGATCGAGAAGGAATACAAGGATAAAGGGTTTGAGATCGTGGGCGTAACAACGGATGCGACCGATTATGAAAAGGGCGGCCTGATACAGGATATTCTTAAGGATGCGGATGATATACTGGAGCAGACCGGTGTGGAATATCCGATATGTTTCGCAAGTGCGGATCTCGTAGGGTATGCTCAAATCACGGCAGTCCCAACCACATTCTTTGTTGATGAAAAGGGTAATCTGCTGGCAGGTCCAATGCTGGGATCGAAAAGCGGTGAAGAATGGGAGCGGATCATTACCGGACTTCTCGATGAGGCAGACTGACAGCATAGCAGGGTGGTGCAGAAAAGTGAAAGAAGAAAAGAAAGACCCGCTTGAGTGGGAAGAGATAAGCACGGAACATATAGTAAGGGATGAGTGGATCGATATAAGGAAATCCGCATACAGATTTCCGGACGGAAGTGTATTTGAGCCGTTTTACAGCTACAGCAGAAGAGATTATGTTGTCATTGTAGCCGAAGATACGGACGGAAACTTTCTGTGTGTCAGACAGTACAGGCAGGGGATCAAAAAGGTAACCTGTGAGTTTCCGGCAGGAGGTATAGAGCGAAGCGACGGCAGACAGTACGGAGGCGATGGAGACCTTTGTGCCGAAGACGCACTTGCAGCCGCAAAACGGGAACTGCTTGAAGAGACCGGATATGAATCGGAGGACTGGCAGCATCTTCTGACACTTCCTTCCAATGCAACGATTGCGGACAATTATGCACACTTATTTATTGCAAGAGGTTGCCGGAAAGTTGCCGGACAAAGTCTTGACGATACCGAGTTTCTGAATATAGAAAACCATACACCGGATGAGATCGAAGAAATGATACAAAACGGTAAATTTCAGCAGGCGATGCATATAGTCGCATGGCTTTTGGCTATTAGGAAAAGCAGACAGAAACAGTAAATGAACAGGTGGTTTTCCGACAGAAATCTTAACAAAAAAATATGGGTTGTAGCCCTTCCTATCATAATTCAGAATCTTATAGATGCTGCCGTGAATTCGGTGGATGTGCTGATGCTCAACTATGTGGGGCAGTCGGCGATAAGTGCCGTATCACTTGCAAACAGCATGATAGGAATATTCTTCATGTTCCTGTACGGTATAGGTACGGGAATTGCCATGCTTGCCGCGCAGTATTACGGCAAGGGAGATCTTAAAACCATAGAGAAGATCGAAGGCATAGGACTTAAGTTTGCACTCCTTGTTGCGCTGATCGGAGGAGCGGGAGCCGTTCTTATCCCCTCGACTCTCATGCGCATATATACAAATGATGAAGCGCTTGTTTCCATCGGTGCACGATATCTGGTTTATCTTGCACCCGGTCTTATTTTCTGGGCTGTCAGCGCGGTTTATATGTCGATCCTAAGATGTATCGGAAAAGTCATGATAAGTACCGTCCTTGAGGCCACAGCGCTTGTATGTAATGTTACCCTGAATGCCGTATTCATATTTGGACTGTTCGGAGCCCCCAGACTGGGAGTTGTGGGGGT
>DGUG01000052.1 GCA_002394535.1 Lachnospiraceae bacterium UBA4316 | reverse complement strand
TCTTCTGATGCATCAAGATAAAACGATATATAAGCTTTGCCGTCGTCAACAGACTCTTCAGGTCCGATGTCAACAAACATTCCGGCCAGTTCGTCCTCTGAAAGAGGAATCTTATCCTCTATCTGGGCACCCTCTACCCCCAGGTCATCGAGCATGCTTATAATAATGTCTTCTGCTTCGGTAACCGTTTCTATTGTGTATTTACTGTACTTCATATTATTTGTCTCTCTCTGATACAATGTTCTCTGTATTTGAACATCACATTCAAAAACAGGGCCCTTAAAAGGCCCTGCATAAAACTCTTATTCAACCACTACGTTTTCGACCTCATCATTCTGTATGACACATATAAACGTCTTACCGTTGTTGATCTCGATCTCATTACCGTCCATATCGTAGTATCTTATTGCGGACATATCGTAATTATCTTCGTTAATCTCTCTCTTCCACGTTCCGGGAATGCATTTTCCTTTTGTACAGTACTGGATAGCTCCTCCCTGATGACAGTCAAATGCAAGATAATCCTTATCATCAAGCTGTACCCAGAAGTTGTACTGAAGGATAACATTATCATATGATAACTGTTCATCCGTAAGATCATCTGTCTGCGGTCCGTCATACTGGAACCTGTCATACTTGCCGGTTTTCTCGTTATAGTCAAACCAGGGCTTGTTGATCTTGTATTTGGGCTCTATATGCTTTGCACTGTATCCGTCCTCGTTTGTAACTTCCTTGTCAAGATCGCAGAACTTGAATTTACCTTTATAACCGTCATAATGATCTTTTCTGTATCCGAGCATATCTATACCGGCATCTATGCCTTTCTTGCTCGTATAAACATTATGCGGCGCCTGACGGTCTGTTGTTCTGTAATAACTCACATCTCCGGCCGGACCCAATCCGTTTATATTATCCACATAATCCTTGTCAAGAAGTTCAACGGCATATGACGCCTGACCGAAATGACAGTATATCGCATCAAATTCGAGTGCGGTATATACAAAATACTCACGACAGCTTCTGACCGATCCTATCTTCTCAAGGCCGTCGTAATTTTCAAACACGCCCATCAGCCTTGTTATTCCGCCTTCAACAACATATTCGTACACAACATCGGCGTAGCTTACTCCGCTCATCGGCTGTGCGGGTTTTAAGTTGTTGAGCATTATAGCAACCGGACGCCTGTTTCCTATTTTTTCATCTACAGGAAGCCCTGACAGGAAGCTCCTCATCTGTCCTTCCGGAAGCTCATTAGGATCCTTTTCTTCCGATCCGGTATTACTAACAGGCTCTGTCTCTGTCTTATCCGAACCTGTTTCCTCTTCCTGCACTGCCGGTGCGGGAGCAGGCTCCTTATCTTTCTTGCACCCACCTAGCGACAACACCACGGTAGCGCACATAATAAGCGCAAGAGCAGTTAATTTTTTGATCTTCATTTATTTTAACTCCTAGCAAACGAGCAAATAGCATTATACGTTATATGATCTTACAATTCAACTTACATCTTATTCAGCGCATCCAGTTGTATAGCTATTACATCAATATATGACGAATAATCTCTTTCTGTTTTCTTCCTCAGGTGTTCCGTCATTTCGGCAATAGGTTCATACAGCGGAGTAAGGCCAAGGTTGCCACACACTCCTTTTAGTGCGTGTGAAGCCTCAAAAGCCGCGTCAAAATCCGCATTATCTACCGCCTCTTTAAGCTTATCAAAAGAGGTACCCGTCAGGACTTTGTTGACCTGTTTCAAATAGAATTCCTCATTATTCATGCAACGTCTCAAAGCGCCGTCCGTATCCGCTCCGAAATTCCTCAATCCTTCAACAGTAATCATTTCGTATTCTTCCCCTTTTCAATTTCTGCTCTTATAAACTTATCAAATTCCTCAGGCGGAACCGGTTTTGAAAAATAATATCCCTGTATAAGCTCGCACCCCATATCTTTAAGCTGGTCCACCTGATTTTTATCTTCAACGCCTTCGGCAACAACCGGCACTCCGAGATAATCCGCTATCTCGATAACTAGCTCGACCAGTTTATGGCTCTTGGCATCCTTGTTCATGTTCCTGATAAACTTCATATCCATCTTCAGAACATCAATCGGAATCTCTGTCAGCATGTTAAGCGACGAATAACCGGAACCGAAATCATCCATCTCAATCTTAAATCCTCTGCCTTGAAGACTCTCAACAACAGCCGTCAATCCCCTCGCATCATCCGCATATGCGGATTCCGTTATCTCAAGCATCAGGTCTTTTGCATCAAGACTGTTATCCTTAAGTATCTTCAGCAGTCGATTTTCAAGTTCGGAATCATAAATGTCCACTCTGGATACATTTACGGAAACAGGAATCGTACAGCCAAATTCATCCTTCCATTTTCTGATCTGAAGAGCCGCCTCTTCCCAGACGAAATGATCCAGTTTCTGTATCAGCCCGTTGCTCTCAAACAATGGTATAAAATCTCCCGGACTTATCATTCCGTATTTCGGATGCCGCCATCTGATAAGAGCTTCAGCACTCCGAAGCTCGGGCTCATCACACTGTATCCCATATTTAGGCTGATAGAATACCACAAGATCCTTATTGGCGATAGCTGCATCTATATCGTTGATCAGCTGCTCGTGATAAAGATCTTTCTCATTTTCTTCCCTGTTGTAGAAGAATATCTGTCGGTTATAATCTCCCCGAATCCGGTCACAGGCATATTTTGCGTGATCGAATCTGTCTTCTATCGAAATATCCTTGTCAACGTTCTGGTAAACTCCCAGTCTGATACGTACACCCGGTATTTTCGATATTCCGGAGAGTTCCTTCGAAAGCGTTGCAAATACCTCATCATATGAATCTCTGTGTTCAATATAATAATAAAAATAATCCGAATCAGGACGACACCCGATACCTACCCCATCTGCGAGCATATCAGATAACATGCCTGCTACTTTTCTAAGCACATTGTCACCCATCTGCCTGCCAAACATCTCATTAAGCATATGGAAATGCTCTATATTCAGTACTATCGCATCCATGCTCAGATCACTGCAATTCCTGTCTATCTGCCTGATGTATTCATGAAAGAACTCCCTTGTATACAGATCGGTAAGTTCATCCTTTTCTGCGGATCTGATAATACTCTTGTCCTCGTATAACTGTATGATTCTCTCGCATCTTGCAAGTATTACTTCCGGCATATCATACGGCTTGGTAATAAAATCATCCGCCCCCTGTTTGATACTTCTCACCTCGGCAGGCTTCTCGGATGTCATTACAATAACCGGAATATTAGATGTTACCTCTTCTGTCCTGATCAGTCCAAGCAGCTCAAAACCATCCATTTCCGGCATCAGAAGATCCAAGAGCACCAACGAGTACCGTGTCATCCGAGCATGAAGCATTTCATGTGCCTGTTTTCCGTTTTCGGCAAAATCAACCTCATACTGGTCTTTTAATATGTTGCCCAGCATATCACGATTTATCTCTTCATCATCAACAACAAGAACTCGTCTTTTCAGTATTCCCGAATATCCGAATTCATTCATTGGTCAGTTACCTCCACCATTTCCCGATATTCTCATCATTTAGAATCCACTTTTATCATTTTATTGCAGTATCCTTATTTTTGCAACGAAAAAAGAACTGCCCGTAAGCAGTTCTTGATTCATTCCCACATCATTTCTTAAATCCGTGTTTCCTCTTTTCGGCCTTATCTCCCTCTCCTCCGCCTTTTGAAGCTTTGTACCTTTCTACTGCGGTAAGCGAATCATCGGTTGCAGCATCAAATTCGCGCAAAAGCCTCTTGGCATCGTTTGAGAGCTTGGCAGGAGTTTGCACTACAAGTGTAACATAATGATCTCCCCTTACATTCGCTGAACGAAGCGAAGGAACACCCTTTCCCTTAAGCCTGATCTTAGTATCGGTCTGGGTGCCGGGTTTAACTGTATATGCAACCTTGCCATCTACTGTATCAATAAGGATATCACCTCCAAGAGCAGCAACAGCAAACGAAACCGGAGCAGTGGAATAAATATCCATGTCCCTTCTCTGGAAGATCGGATGACTGGCAACTATAACTTCAACAAGAAGGTCTCCTCTGGGACCGCCGTTCACTCCGGGCTCACCCTTATCACGCAGCCTTACAGCCTGACCACTGTCTATCCCGGCAGGTATCGAAACAGCCAGTTTCTTGCGAGACGAAATATATCCTGCCCCACGGCAATCCGGACACTTATCCTTGATGATCTTGCCGGTTCCCGAGCAGTCCGGGCAGGTCTGTACATTACGCACAGTCCCGAACAGAGACTGGGAAGTAAATACTACCTGGCCCTTTCCTCCGCATTTCGGGCAGGTAACAGGGCTTGAACCGGGCTTGGCTCCTGTTCCGTGACATGTCTTGCACTCATCTTTCTGGAGCGGCTCTATCTCTTTCTCACAGCCGAATATAGCCTCTTCGAAAGTGACTCTTACACTTGCCCGGAGGTTCTGACCCTTCATAGGACCGTTATATGACCTTCCGCCGCCTCTTGATCTTCCGCCACCGAACAGATCTCCGAATATATCTCCGAATATATCGGTAAAGTCCATTGAACTGAAATCAAATCCGCCGTATCCTCCCGGTCCTCCCTGTTCGAATGCAGCATGACCGAACTGATCGTACTGGCGTCTCTTATCCGGATCAGACAGGACAGCATAAGCTTCGGAGGCCTCTTTGAATTTAGCCTCCGCATCCTTGTCACCCGGGTTCATATCGGGATGATATTTTTTGGCGAGCTTACGGTATGCACTTTTAATAGCGGAGTCATCGGCGCCTTTATCGACGCCGAGGACTTCATAGTAATCTCTTTTATTCTCTGCCATGATTTAAATTATACTTCCTTAAAATCTCCGTCTACTACATCATCTGCAGCCGGTCCGCCATTGCTGTCGGAAGATGCACCACCCATGTCAGGACCTGCTCCGGTAAATGAACTCATATCGGGACCTGCTCCGGCTGCTCCTGCTCCCTGAGACTGCTCGTACATCTTCTCGAACAGCTTCTGGGCTGCGCTCATAGCCTTCTCCTGCTGAGCCTTAAGCTCTGCAACCTGATCTTCTGTCATGTTTTCCGGATCTGCCTTCTCGGCAAGTTCCTTAAGGGTCTTGAGTTCGGCCTCAACATTTTCCTTGTCGGATGCATCAAGCTTGTCACCGACTTCTTCCATAGCCTTCTCGGTCTGGAATACGAATGAATCCGCGTCATTCTTGGCATCAACAGCTTCTTTACGCTTCTTGTCTTCAGCCTCATACTGTGCTGCTTCCTTAACAGCCTTCTCGATCTCATCATCGCTCATCGAAGTACCGGATGTGATCGTGATGTGCTGCTCTTTGCCTGTCCCAAGATCCTTTGCTGATACGTTAACGATACCATTTGCATCGATATCAAACGTTACCTCGATCTGCGGGACACCACGTCTTGCAGGGGGTATTCCATCGAGGCGGAACTGTCCGAGAGACTTGTTGTCTCTTGCGAACTGTCTCTCACCCTGTACAACGTTTATATCAACTGCGGTCTGGTTATCAGCCGCTGTAGAGAATATCTGGCTCTTCTTCGTAGGTATCGTAGTATTTCTCTCGATAAGGTGTGTCGCAACACCGCCCATAGTTTCAATTGAAAGTGTAAGAGGCGTTACATCGAGAAGCAGTATCTCACCGGCACCTGCATCACCTGCAAGCTTACCACCCTGAATGGAAGCACCGAGTGCTACACACTCATCGGGGTTAAGTGACTTACTGGGCTCTTTGCCGGTAAGCTGTTTAACCTTTTCCTGTACAGCGGGTATTCTGGTCGAACCACCCACAAGAAGTACCTGGCCGAGATCAGCTGCTGTGATACCTGCATCCTTGAGAGCTGTACGAACAGGCTCAGCCGTCTTCTCAACAAGATCGCTTGTAAGCTCATCAAACTTCGCTCTTGTAAGGTTCATATCAAAGTGCTTAGGTCCTTCGCTTGTAGCCGTAATAAACGGAAGATTGATGTTGGTTGTTGTTGCACTTGACAGTTCCTTCTTGGCCTTCTCAGCAGCCTCTTTGAGTCTCTGCATAGCCATCTTATCACCTGAAAGGTCAACGCCTTCAGCCTTCTTGAATTCATCAAGCATCCACTGTGTGATCTTGTTATCAAAATCATCACCACCCAGACGGTTATTACCGCTTGTAGCAAGAACTTCTATAACACCATCTCCGATCTCGATAACCGATACATCGAATGTACCGCCGCCAA
>DGUG01000078.1 GCA_002394535.1 Lachnospiraceae bacterium UBA4316 | reverse complement strand
TACGCAACAACAAAAGCTGATCCGGCGTTCTGCGCCGGGCGTGAAGATGCGCCTCAAAGCAAAATGAGACAACTCCTTTGCCTTATGTTTGGATTAAATATCTTTGCCTGACACAAGTTCTATTCAACACATTGATCTTGATCAGTTGATGCCTTTTCTTCGTTTGAGGAGCGGAGGGCAGGACCGGTTGAATCCGGCACTGCAGCAGGTGTGAGCATTCCGGTTACAAACGATTCGGTGTTTGCTTTGGAAAATGTTTTCGAGAATATGAACGGCAATACCAGAAGTATGATGTAAACGGCTGCTGCTATTGCGACAAAGACCCATGAATATTCTTTCCCGGAGCCATCCCCGCCGCCAAAGCTTGCAGCAAGGTTGTTATTTAGAAAATGTATCGCCACCGCGACCCAAATATTGCCGTTTGTCCTCATGTATGCAAATGCGAAATACACTGAGAAACCGATGCACGCGATCACCTGGGTTATGATGCTCTGTAAAGCAGTGTCAGGTGAATAGAAGAACATATTGATCGGAACATGCCAGAGTCCCCAGACAACACCGAGGATGATGAGCGATGATCTTCCACCGAATCGTCTCATGAGCCTGGGAAGAAGATAATATCTCCATCCGTACTCTTCACCAAAATAAGGAAGGAAAGTCAGGAAGAACATGAACGGCAAAGAGATGGCATTTATTATTCCTGCCATGGTAATTCCCAATGATCCCATAGTAACTTTCTCGCCCTCTGCCAGTAATGCAACACTGACAGGACCTAAGGCGATGATAAGGTAGATTACGAGGAATATGAGTATGTAGATGATTCCTTTGCCGATCTTTTGGTTTGAAAGGCCGTATGCTTTGCGTGTTTCCTTCTTCTCGACAAGGAGAAAGATAAGTGACAAAACACTTCCTGCCATGAAAACGGCGTTCCCGATAAGGGTCACTGTTTTTCCGTCCATAAAGAACGCAAGACAAGACACAAGTATCTCCACAACTGTGATCACGAGAAAAGTGATGATAAACCGCTTAGGCAGTTTGACCTGTCCGTCGTCTTTCTTTTTAGTAACGAGCTGCCCGATCATTACGGCAGCTGCCGGCAGGAACATCCAGACAACCGGGAATATGCCCGTACTGTTGCCCGAGTAAAACACTATTCCCATCATGATGCCGAGGATTACGGGCCCGCCGAAAGTAATAGCCCAGAATAAAACTGATTTCTTCTTTTCCATCTTTTATCTCCCTGTTTTTTATCTGATGTAATTTTATTTGTTTTTGAAGTTCATAACTGTTCTTCCGCTTTTATGAAATATTTATCGATAAAGCGGTCAATATGACGCTCGATTTTCTTCAGTATGTCTTCCTTCTTATCCGGTTCTCTGTCGCAGAGTTGGATAAGTACCGTTACAGGTGATATATACTCCAGTGCCAACATCGCAGGGTCATCTTCTGAAATCTGTCCGTATTTGATAAGATCCGCGAATATATCGGTATACTGGTTAAGAGTGAAATTCAGTTGATGGTCAGATGCTTTCTGACTTAGGAACTCGTTCCTGAACTGCTCTATAGTAGTCATCTTCCTGACTTTGATAATATGTTCGTTTGTCAGGGTAAACATTATCTGGTGCATGCTGAAAGTCTTAAGCTCTACAGCATTATGGATCCACAGCATCGAATTCAATCCCATTCCCATCGATGATTTATATTGATCTTCGACCATGCTGTCAATACACTTAAATATCTCTTCCTTGCCCTTAAAATACCTGTAAAGATTAGGGGCCTTCATTCCGCATTCCGATGCGATCTCATCGACTGACGTGCCGTCGTAGCCACGGCTCGAGAAGAGATCCAAAGCTGCATTCAGTATCTTTTCCCTATTTGAATCAATGCTCACGGTAAGAACACCTCCTATGCGATAATGGTCGTTAGATTATATGATAACGATTATTATCAGTCAATCTTGAGTGCGGATTTTTTATCGTGTCACACTCGTGTCACATCGATACAATAAGATGTGGTCATGGAGGAACAGGCAGTGTCTTATAAAGTATTGATCGTTGAAGATTTACCCGAACTTCTTGAGGCTATGAGCGACTTTTATCGCGGAAAAGGCGCCGGGCTTTGGGATGTTGTGACCGCATCTGACGGAAAAGATGCTTTGGCCAAGGTCGCTGGTAATGATTTCGATCTGATGATATTGGACATCATGCTCCCCGGGGCGTCAGGATTTGATATCTGCAAGGCAGCACGCAGCAAAGGCGACTGTCCTATCATCTTTGTCACGGCTCTGGGCTCCGAAAACAGTATCTTAAAAGGATATGAGACCGGGTGTGACGATTATGTCGTTAAACCTTTTTCGCTTAAACAGCTCTATGCCAAGAGTCTGGGACTTCTTAAGCGCGCAAAGAAAAAACAGGACAGTGACCTTTTGAGTTGCGGTTCCATATCCCTTAACAAACGGACCATGCTCGTCAAAGTCAATGACCGGGAGGTCAGTATTAACGCAAAGGAATATTTTCTACTTGTCTATCTGCTCGAGAACAAGAACTCCGTCCTGACACGCAGAGCCATTCTTGAACGTGTCTGGAAAGATGATCTGGATGTAACGGACAGGGTCGTTGATACAGCAATAAGGCGGCTCAGGGACAATCTCGAAGAAGCTGCCGGACAGATCAAGACCGTGATAGGCAGAGGTTACCGGTTAACGGAGGAATAAACGGTGAAAACGGGCAAAAGCATTAAAAAACCTAAATTCTTGATCGCGTATGCAGGAAGCGTTATCACTGTGGCTCTGGTGTTTGCATGCATGGGAATGATCGTGTTTGGATTTACTTCTTATATGTATAACAAAGAGGCGAAATCGCATGCAGACCACAGTGAAGCCGAGACGTGGTCGTACTTTGATAGTCATCTATTGAAAGTAAACATTCCTGCACAAGATATCGTCGGCATAAAAAAACAACTGGTGGAGCATTTCTCGGAATCGAGACAACGGTTTAAAGTATATTCAGGCGATGAGGTAATAGCGGATTCTTCTCAAACCATGCTTATGTACTACTATAAGGATGATGATTATCGTTATTTGGAAGTGGCGGACAAGAAATACCTGGAATACTTTAAGGCGCCGGAATTCTCAAAATACTGGAAAACAGATTCTGAACGATATTCCGAAGAAGATGATGATGAAATGCGGTTATTGCCAAAGTTTTATGAAGGCAAGTCGATCGATCTGGTTGTCAGAAAAGCCTATATAAACATCAAAGATTGCAAATTTATACCCGTTGTTTGTGAGGTATATGACCACGATAACCATGATGACGGAACACCTACAGGACCTGTGGTCAGCATTCCGTTTGAAAAAGGAAGCAATATCCCCGATGGATATACTCTTTACAGTTCAAATGCATATTTCCCGAGTTATAGTGCAACTATCCAAGGTTTTGACGGTGCGGACAACGATAACGAGTATCTGGGCATGCGATATGTGAGCAATGCTTACAAGTACTGCGGCATTAAGAACACCCGGATGGAATACATTCCGTTTACCACCGTATACGGAACTCGGATAAGGACCGGCATATGCCTGATCCTTGCCGCTTCACTCGTTTTGGGCATTATCCCAGCGACTGTCGTTTATAACGTACAGA
>DGUG01000057.1:1787-7633 GCA_002394535.1 Lachnospiraceae bacterium UBA4316 | reverse complement strand
AAGGAACTTCGCAATACTCTCGGGGATACTACTACAAAGAGATTTGACTGCTTTACGCATGATATTATCAGGAATTCCGAAGGCAAGAACGATATATGCATGTCCGATGAAATATCTGAAGCCATGATGGAACTTCGCCGGTTTATGTTTGACAGGGTTTATACGAATCCCCGGGTAAAAGGGGAGGAGGCAAAAGCGGAGAGGCTTGTCGAATTTTTATATGAGTATTATCTGGACAGGTTCGACGAAATTCCGGAGGAGTACAAGGCTCTTGTGGAAAACCATGGAACGAGCCGCGAGAGGGCTGTATGTGATTACGTTTCGTCGATGTCGGACAGATATGCGGTGGGAGTGTTCAATGAACTGTTCCTGCCCAATTCGTGGAAAGATTAATAATTATGTATTATCCCGATGAGATCGTGGAAGAAGTCAGACAGAGAAACGATATTGTCGATGTCATATCTTCCTATGTACGATTAAATAAAAAGGGCAGTAATTACTTCGGATTATGCCCCTTTCATAACGAGAAAACAGGCTCTTTTTCCGTGACGCCTTCCAAGCAGATGTTCTACTGCTTCGGATGCCATGTCGGAGGAAATGTTATCAGTTTCGTACAGAAGTATGAAAACATGACCTTTCAGGAGGCGGTTCAAAGCCTTGCCGACAGAGCCGGAATACAGCTCCCGGAAGCGGAAGACGCAGGTGCACGCGAAAGAGAAAATCGCAGGGCCCAGCTCCTTGCGATCAACAAAGAAGCCGGCAAGTACTATTACGCACAGCTTCGGAGCGAAGCCGGAAAACGTGGGATGGAGTACTTTAAGGGCAGAGGCCTTTCCGATGAGACAATGCAGAGATTCGGGCTTGGATTTGCAAGGTCATCGAAGGATGAGACCTTCAGATACTTAAGAAGCAAAGGTTTTTCCGACGAACTACTTCGAGAAAGCAGGCTGTTCAACTTTCGCGAGAATTCCGGGATGACGGATAAATTCTGGAATCGTGTGATTTTCCCCATAATGGACAGCGGACATCGCATCATCGGCTTCGGCGGAAGAGTGATGGGGGAGGGAGAACCTAAGTATTTAAACTCCCCGGAAACGCCAATATTCGATAAGAGCCGTAATCTTTACGGATTAAATATCGCCAAGTCAACAAAGGCGAAGAACATTATAATCTGTGAAGGATATATGGATGTCATATCTCTTCATCAGGCAGGGTTCGATCAGGCGGTCGCATCCCTCGGAACCGCATTTACGTCGGGTCACGCAAACCTCATAGCAAGGTATGCGAGGGAAAATGTCCGGCAGGGCGAGATGACGAGATACAAGGATATACTTCTATGCTATGATTCGGACGGTGCCGGAGTAGATGCGGCAAAACGTGCACTCTCGATACTTCGGCAAGCGGGACTTGTGGCGAAGGTCATTAACATGAGGCCTTACAAGGACCCTGATGAGTTTATTAAAAACGAAGGAGCCGACGAATTCCAGAAACGGATAAATGATGCGGAAAACGGATTCATGTATGAGATACGGATGCTTGAGTCAGAGTATGATATCAAGGATCCTACCGGAAAGAGTAAGTTTATAACCGATGTGGCAACAAGACTTTTAGGCTTTGAAGATCCGGTTGAGAGAGATAATTACATAGGGCATATAGCATATAAATATGATGTTGCCAAGGAGTCGCTTGATGAAGTTGTAAGGAAGCAGGCGATAGCGGGAACGGGTGTTTCGATCGCACCGAAACCGATGGCGACAAGGAATGAAGAAAGTATAAACGATGCATCGCGGCTCCCCCAGGGAAGGCTTCTTTCGTGGATATGCGAAAAACCTGAGATATACGGTATTGTTAAACAATACATTTCACCGGATGATTTTGCGGACCCGCTCTATCGTAAGGTGGCGAATATACTGTTTGGACAGCTTGAAGCCGCCGCGCCAAACCCTGCGGACATTATCAGTATGTTTGATGATGAGGAGGATCAACGGCAGATTGCGGAAGCTTTTCATCAGAACGTCGGTAATCTTGAAAGCATTGAAATGCAAAAGAGTGCGCTCAAGGATCTGATGATCAATATAAAGAGATTGTCGATAACGCGTACCGACCGCGAAGATAACAGTTTTGATACAATAAAAAAACTTCGCAAAGAATTGGAAGACCTTCAGAAAGCAAGTATAGATATCAGTTCGATAGAATAGGAGTACAGTATTATGGAAGATGAAATGCAGAAAAAATTTGAGGAACGCCTTGCCGAACTCAAGGCGTTTGCCAAGAAGAAAAAGAATGTTCTTGAACCCGGAGAGATAGCCGATTTCTTCAGTGACTACGAGCTTACCGAAGATAACTTTGACAGGATTTATGAGTTCATGGAGCAGAACGGGATTGATCTTCTCCGTATCGTTGAGGAAGAGGAGGAAGATGTTCCGGATGATGAGATTGATCTGTCCGAGGAAGAGGAAGTTGATGTTGAGAATATCGATCTTTCGGTTCCCGACGGTGTATCCATTGAGGACCCGGTGCGTATGTACCTTAAGGAAATAGGTAAGGTACCTTTACTTTCAGCGGAAGAAGAAATTGAACTTGCAAAACGTATGGAGAAAGGTGACGAAGAGGCGAAGAAGAGGCTTGCTGAATCCAATCTCCGTCTGGTGGTGTCAATCGCAAAGCGATATGTGGGACGTGGAATGCTTTTCCTTGACCTTATTCAGGAGGGGAATCTGGGTCTGATCAAAGCCGTTGAGAAGTTCGATTATACAAAGGGATACAAGTTCAGTACATATGCCACATGGTGGATACGTCAGGCAATCACGCGAGCTATCGCTGATCAGGCAAGAACGATCAGAATTCCGGTACATATGGTTGAGACGATTAATAAACTCATAAGAGTGAGCCGTCAGCTCCTGCAGGAACTCGGACGTGAACCTACCCCGGAAGAGATAGCTGCGGAGATGAATCTTCCCGTCGAGCGTGTCAGGGAGATACTTAAGATATCACAGGAGCCGGTATCTCTTGAGACACCTATAGGTGAGGAAGAAGACAGCCATCTCGGTGATTTTATACAGGATGACAATGTTCCCGTACCGGCAGAGGCTGCTGCATTTACACTCCTGAAAGAGCAGCTTGTGGAAGTGCTTGAAACCCTTACCGACAGAGAGCAGAAAGTACTGCGTCTGCGGTTCGGACTTGATGACGGAAGAGCACGTACTCTCGAGGAAGTCGGCAAAGAATTCAAGGTCACCCGTGAGCGTATCAGACAGATTGAGGCAAAGGCTCTTCGTAAGCTGCGTCATCCGTCGCGTTCCAAAAAACTCAAGGATTATCTGGATTAATACATGGCTTTGTTATCAGACAGACTAATGGCGGTTGCCCAAATGATTACGCCCGGACTTGCGGTTGCGGATATCGGATGTGATCACGCATATCTGCCGATATATCTTGTCAGGGAAAACATGGCACCGTTTGTTATCGCGTGTGATATTAATGCGGGGCCGGTTGAAAAAGCCTGCGTGAACATCGAGGATGTTGATCTTTCGGAGAAGATTGATGTACGACAGGGAGACGGTTTGTCACCGCTTCAGCCCGGAGAGGTTCAGTCGGTGGTTCTTGCCGGGATGGGCGGAAAGCTGATGATGAAGATACTTTCGGAAGGTGCGGATGTGCTTGGGAAGGTTTCGGAAATCATCATGGAGCCCCAGTCGGAAGTAAGCGGTTTGCGCCACTATCTGCAGGATAACGGATTCAGAATAATAAGCGAAAATATGGTAAATGACGAGAACAAGTTTTATCCCGTCATCAAGGCTGTTCCGGGACAAATGCACTGGGACAAGGAGATATATTTCAGATACGGCAAGATACTTCTCAGGGAAGAAAATCCCGTGCTGCATGAGTTCTTGCTCATAGAGCGGCAGTATTGCTCGGAACTGTTAAAGGAGCTCTCTGTCAATGAAGACATACCGCATGTGTTCGTGAGGATGGAAGAAATCAAGACCGATCTTGCCCTTAATGCAGATGCACTTCAACTCGTTTCCGAGCCGGGGCTGTTCGAAGATAACAGGCTTATAAAATAGAGAAATTGTTCTCAATACTATAATAAGGGGGTTTACACATGAGAAAAGTTAAGGTTACGATCGCAAACGAAGAGTATGAGTACGAAGCCGGTATTACATACGAGCAGATTGCAAAGGATTTCCAGAAGGATTATGAGGCTAAGATAGTTCTCATATCCGCAGACGGAAGACTCCGTGAACTTCATAAGATTCTGTCGAATGACTGCACGATAGAGTTCATTACGCTTGCTGACAAGATCGGAATGGAAACTTACAGGAGAAGCGCTACATTTCTTCTTGTAAAGGCTGTGCATGATGTTTTGGGAGATGATGGTAAAAATCATCTGGTGGCACAGTATACTGTAGGCAGAGGTCTGTTGTGTAAACTAATCGGCGCAGAGCCTACGGAGCAGTTTCTTCGAAGTGTGCATGCGAGAATGGATGAACTCATATCCCAGAACATACCGATCTGGAAATCTTCGTATTCGGTAGAAGAGGCACGTAGGATTTTCGCGGAAGCGGGAATGGAAGATAAGGTAAAACTGTTTAAGTTCAGGCGTGCATCAAAGGTTAATGTTTATTCGATAGGCGATTACAAAGACTACTATTACGGATACATGGTTCCTTCAACGGGGTATATTACACACTATGATCTGTATCCGTATGATGAAGGGATCATTCTTCAGCTCCCGTCAAGACATTCTCCGAATGTAGTTCCGGACAGAACGGATTCTCCTAAGTTGCAAAAGACACTCCAGAATACAAGTAACTGGGGCACAAGTATCGGAATAGAAGATGTCGGGGATCTTAACGAGACGATTTGTGCCGAAGGTGTGCAGGATGTTGTTCTGCTTCAGGAAGCATACATGGAAAGTAAGATCGCGGAGATCGCAAAAGATATTGTTAACAGGGGAAGCAAGAAGTTTATCATGATAGCCGGTCCCTCATCTTCCGGTAAGACTTCGTTTTCCTACAGGCTGTCTATACAACTGCGGGCTCTGGGAATGCGGCCTCATCCTATCGCTCTTGATAACTATTTCAAGAACAGAGAAGATACTCCGAAGGATGAAAACGGAAATTACGATTTTGAGTGCCTTGAGGCCATAGATGTGGAACAATTTAATAAAGATATGTTAGCACTTCTCTCAGGGCAGACGGTTGAACTTCCGTCATTTAACTTCAAGACCGGAAAGCGTGAATACAAGGGGGATTACAAGAGACTTAACGAGAACGAGATACTTGTTATCGAGGGTATTCACGGACTGAACGAGAAAATGTCATATGCGCTTCCTGCCGAGAGTAAGTACAAGATTTATATCTCGGCACTTACAGCTCTTAACGTTGATGAGCATAACAGGATAGCAACAACCGACGTCAGACTTCTGCGCCGTATGGTAAGAGACAACAGGACGAGGGGAACGAGTGCATCGGGTACGCTTAACATGTGGCAGAGCGTAAGACGTGGTGAGGAAAAATACATTTTCCCGTTCCAGGAAAGTGCGGATGCGGTATTTAATTCAGCACTCATATACGAACTGGCTGTCCTTAAATTATATGCCGAACCGCTTCTGTTTGGGATCAGTAAAGAGGACCCTCAGTATTATGAAGCCAAGAGGCTCTTAAAGTTCCTTGACTACTTCCTCGGAATGACGAGTGAGGGATTGCCTAACAACTCACTGATAAGGGAGTTTGTTGGGGGCAGTATATTTAATGTTTAATATGACACGGCTGCTTTGCAGTCGTGACATGAGCTAACCAGACAATCGCTTGAAATACAGAGGAAAGTCCGGGCTTCACAGG
>DGUG01000057.1:0-1702 GCA_002394535.1 Lachnospiraceae bacterium UBA4316 | reverse complement strand
CGTCCGGTGGAGGTGACTCCAAGGAAAGTGCAACAGAAAGTATACCGCTATATGAAGATAGGAGGGGCCCGCGAAAGTGGGAAGAACCTATTTTCTATAGTAAGGGTGAAATGGCAGTGTAAGAGACTACCGCCCGGGTGGTAACACGCGGGGCATTGTAAACCCCATCCGAAGCAAGACCAAGAAGAAGCGATACGGTTGCCCGCCGTGCTTCGGGTAGGTCGCTTGAGGTCGCCGGTAACGGCGATCCTAGATAGATGATTGTCACGGATATTCCGTACAGAACCCGGCTTATGGTTAGCTCATGTCACGATTGCGAAGCAATCGTGACATTAAATGCGCGAGTCTCCTTTTTTACTGGCTGCGAATTAACGAGGTAATAATAC
This sequence comes from Lachnospiraceae bacterium UBA4316, assembly GCA_002394535.1. Taxonomy (GTDB): domain Bacteria; phylum Bacillota; class Clostridia; order Lachnospirales; family Lachnospiraceae; genus UBA2868. The sequence continues at coordinate 1,316 of DGUG01000057.1, read as the reverse complement.
GTCATGTACACAGCTCTGGTAACATTACAAATAATAGCAATGATATTCAGTTTCGCATGTGTAGCCGTTCTTCTTATCCAGAAAGGCTCCGAAGTAACGAAGCTCATTCTTGTTGGGTGTTTGTGCTCCTTTGTTCAAAATGCCGGCTATCTTTTGGAGATGCTCAGTAATAATCTTGATGAGGTTATGATTTCCATCAGGCTTGAGTACGTGGGAGGCGCGTTTATCTCCACCATGTCCATGCTCTTTGTGTTCAGATATTGCAGGGTCAATTTTATTCCGTGGTTAAAATACACGATCCTCGGAATTGATGCCCTGGTCCTTGCATCTGTGTGGTGCTATGAATTCGTTCCCTTCTACTACACAAACGTAGCTTTCGTATATTCGGGTGTATTTCCTCATGTTGTGCTAAGCAAAGGTTTCCTGTACATAATGTTCAGCGTTATGTTGTATTGCGAGTTGATTGCAGGCCTTGTTGTTGCGGCTGTTTTTGCTCTAAGAACCACAGATCCCAACATGAAGAAGAACTATATGCTTCTTGTTGTTAGTAATACGGTTCCTCTTTTTTTCTACATAGCCGGCGTAGTCAACCTGATAGACGGATACGATCCGGGCCCTTTAGGCGGTTCCGTCGGAATAATGATTTTCTGTGCAAATCTTATTTTCAGACGTGTTTTTGATGTTGTTGAGACCGCTCATGAGAATATTCTTATGGAACTTGAAGACGCTATAGTTGTCCTTGATTACAGAAGAGGTTTTCAGGAAGCGAACAGAGCGGCAATGGAGCTTTTCCCGGAACTTGAAAGGACCCCTTACGGGGAACTTGTGGACAGTAAAGAGTTCTATAATCTGTTCGAGAACTCTGAAAAAGGTGAGGTAGAAATTGGCGGAAGATTTTATGATGTTCACATTAACGAATTGTATGCGAGGGGCGGAATGGAATCCAATTTCATCGGTTATTCAATCATATTCTTTGATGTTACCGAATCAAGGCAGCAGATCACGAAGATGAATGAACTGCGTATTGCCGCCGATTCTGCCAATCAGGCGAAATCAGCATTTCTGGCGAATGTTTCCCATGAGATTCGCACACCCATAAATGTAGTGCAGGGTATGAGTGAAGTAATACTGAGGGATTATGATGATCCAAAACTTCTTGAATATGCCGATAATATCCAAAAATCTGCAGATCAGTTGTTGGAACTCATAAACGGAATACTTGATTTTTCCAAGATAGAATCAGGAAGGATAACTCTTTCCAATTCCGAATACAGAGTAGATGATTTCTTCAGGGATATCATAATGGTATTTGAACA
>DGUG01000040.1:6252-7362 GCA_002394535.1 Lachnospiraceae bacterium UBA4316 | reverse complement strand
AGCGGTGTCCGGATGCGCATATCATTAATGTGCACCTCACCGAATGTATAGAGCCACACATCCCTGAAGAGCCCGGAAAATCTGAAGAAATCCTGATCCTCACACCAGCTGCCGGCCGTGAACCTAAATACCATGACCGCAAGCTTGTTCTCACTTTCCCTGTCAATAAAAGGCGTCAGGTCAAAATCTGACGGGGTAAAACTGTCCTCGGAATATCCGATGTAGTTCCCGTTAAGCCAGACTGCTATGCCACTCTCGGCTCCCTGAAAAGAAATATATACAGGTCCCTTTCCGAAATCCTTCGGAAGGGTAAAATACCTGACATAGCTTGCCACAGGATTGAAGTATTGGGGTATCTGTCCCGGTTCAACCTCTTCGAACCCGTCCCAGGGATACTCCGTGTTGGCATACTGGGGGCGGCCGTAGCCTTCGGTCTGTATATGAGCCGGAACCCTTATCCTGCTCCACTTACGGCAGTCATAATCCTTCTCGTAAAAATCCTTTACCGCCGCATCATAATTTACGGCATAGTTAAACCACCATATTCCGTTTAAGGGATATTTGCAGTCTGACAGTCCGCCTGCCTGTGCACTCTCCATACTCCTGTACCATTCGTGGTCGGAATGAGCGCACAATCTCCCCTGTTCAAAGATCTTGGGATCTTTGACAATTGTATAATCAAATTTATTCATTTCTATCCCTCTTTTGTGGCCTACGTGCCAAAAAGTTTCCTTCGAAACTTTTTGCCACCTATTATCGGAGAGCCACCTATTTAACAGCTCCTGTGATTCCTTCCGCAAACTGCTTCTGCATTACGAAGAATATAACCATGGTCGGTATCGAACAGAACAGAACCGCCATCATAAGAAGTCCGTAGTCGATGACATAGCCGTTTGAAAGGTTGGTAAGCAGTATCTGCATCGTCTGTGCACTGTTTTTCGTCATGACAGCTCTCGGCCACATATAAGCATTCCACGCATTCATAAATGTTATTACCGCAGCTGCAGCATAAGTTGACTTCATAATGGGCATATACATTTTGAAGAAAATCGCCCACTCCGACAGCCCGTCAATTCGCGCGGCTTCCATAATGTCGACAGGGAAATTACG
>DGUG01000040.1:0-6045 GCA_002394535.1 Lachnospiraceae bacterium UBA4316 | reverse complement strand
GGTAAACAGTCTGTCCTTTGCCTTGTCGTGATAGAGTTCGAACCCGTAACCTGCAAGTGAACACAGGAAAATACACAGGATCGTCTGGGCAAAAGCATAGAAAAACGAGTTGCCCATAAATCTTCCGAGCGATGTTCCCGCACCCTGGGATGATGCAGCATCAATAAGCGATTTTAAGTTTACCATTGCCTGATTGCCGAACCATATCTTACCTCTGGCAATATCCACGGTATTGTTAGTAGCTGCCGTTACCATCCAGAAGATAGGGAATACCGATACGAAACTGACTATTATCAGGAATATATAGCTGGGGATAAGTCTCCGTTGTATTGCTGATGAACTTTTCTTAGTCACGTGTATCACCTACTTTCATATTAATGGCAGCAAGCACGGCAACCATTATGAATATTACAAACGACATAGCCGACGCGTAACCGAAGTGTCCGACACCCTGCCCGAAGGCTTCATTCCATACATAGTGGGACATTGTGATGGAGGTATTTGCGGGTCCCCCGTTTGTAAGGTTCACCGACTCATCAAACAGCTGCAAGGTTCCGTTTATTGACATGATCGCCGTCATTACGATCGTCGGCTTCAGCAGCGGGACCGTAATGTGCCAGAATGTCTTCCATCCGTTGGCTCCGTCTATCTTGGCAGCCTCATATACCGAATATTCTATATTCTGAAGTCCGGCCAGATAGAATACCATGTTATATCCGGTCCATCGCCATATAAGTCCTATGATGATCACTGCTCTTGCAGTACCCGTTGTACCAAGCCAGTTGATATTCGACGAGATGATCCCCAGTCCCATAAGCATACTGTTTATAAGGCCTTCTCTTGCAAACAGTGTTCTGAATATAAGAGCGTATGAAACAAGAGATACGGCACAGGGCATAAATACCATTGTCCTGAACAGTCCCCGGAACTTCAGATCACGGTTGTTCAGTATCTGTGCCAGAAGTATTGCAAGCACCAGCATGATAGGTACTTCAATGATCAGATACAAAAACGTATTTCCCATTGACCGGATAAAAATCTTATCCGCAGGAATGTTTTTGATGTAGTTCACAAAGAGCGGATTACCCCATTTCAGTTTGACGCCCGATCCCGTCTTGAGCGATGTGATGAATGCCTGTATCATCGGGTAAAAGCTCATAATAAAGATTAATAATGTGGCAGGTGCCAGAAATATCCATCCGGCAAACTGCTGCTTTTTTGTTACCGTCATTTTTTTATTCATACGGAATAAACCACCCCTTTTCCCAAGAGCTGCCTTTTGCAAAGCAGGGAATCGGTGAACCCGATTCCCTGCGATAAACTCACTATTGACCGGCAATATCCATTCTATAATCAGAGATTCATCTGACGAACGATATCGTCCTGAGCTGCCTGTATCTCAGCAGCAAGATCACTGCCGCCGCCGGCCGTTGTTGCGTTTGTGATAGCCGTACCAACTGCTGTACGAAGATTGTAGTGGAAATCATTCTGCTCTACTACCGGAACATTTGCGCCCATTGCAACGATGTCTGCGTAGATAGGCTGTCCGTTGAAGTATGAATCAGGCTCCTGGTAAACACTTGACTTACCTGCTGAGATGCAGCATGTGATAACGCCGCCGTTCTTAAGAGCATTGTCATATGTCTCGATTGCACCTTCACCACCGCCAAATGTGTATGCAAGGAAATCCTGTGCAAGATCAAAGTTCTGGCAGTTAGCTGTTATATAGAGTGAAGATCCGCCGTTTGAAGCATATCCTTCCTTACCTGAAAGAGTAGGGATAGTTGTGAGTTCCCACTTACCGCTGTTTTCAGCAACCTGCTTGATGGTGGGGATGATCCAGTTACCGTTCATAACACCTGCAACCTGATCGCCTACGATAGACTCGTCAGTATATTCCGACCAGCTGTTGCACAGAAGGATAACTCCGTCATTTGCTCCGTCTACGATAACCTGAAGGATCTTCTGGTATGTCTCGTTACCTGCGATATCGGGATCTCCGTTCTTCCACTGTGACAGACCCTCTGCCTGCATGAACATATAAGGAAGGTCATCGCCCGAGTGATCCATGGAAAGGAGATACTTACCTGTCTTCTCCTTAACATCACGGCCGATCTCAAGCCAGCGGTCCCATGTAATGCCTGTAACATCATCAATCGTATATCCGCACTCTTCAAGAATATCCGTACGATATGCGAAGATTGCCGTTCCGTTATCTACGGGAGCTCCGTAATGTACACCGTCTATTGTGCTGTATGATAATTTCTCTGCACCGAAGTCACTCCAGTCAATGTTTGCGCCTGAAAGATCCTTCCATGCATCGGGATAGTTGCTGACATACTGCTGAATCCAGTGATCCTGGAAAAGAACGATGTCGGGAAGTGTGCTGTAATCGCCTGCCTGAGCTGCGTTTGTAACAGCGTTTTCAACATCTGATGAGCCTGAAACAGTATTGATCTCAAGTTTGAAATCGGGATTCTTGGTCTTGTAAGCTGCAGCAGCTGCCTCAAGGGCGGGAATGTTAAAGTTTGCATCCCATGCTGCAACCGTTAAAGTATTGGGGTCATCGGATATACCACCGAGATCCGTTGTTTCTTCTTCTGCTGCTTCTGCAGGTGCTGCCTCTTCTGCTGCGGCTTCCTCTGTAGCCTCAGCTGCTGCCTCGGGAGCTGCTCCCGCGTCGGATGTTGCAGATCCGCCACAAGCCGTAAGCATACCTGCTGTCATTGCACCTGCCATAATAAGTGCTAATACCTTCTTCTTCATAAAAACCTCCTTTGTGCATTAAACCGCGGAAAATCACTCTCCGCTTTTTCAAAAGCACACCTATAATAACACGGAGATTTTTGAAAAAGTTGTCAATAAAAATCTTCTTTTTTGCAAATTCGACTATTGTGAATCCGCCTCCCACCCCTTCTGGGCGGAAATATGGTAACTGGAGCGGATCTTGCCCCCCTGAACCTGCATTTTACGCCATTCCTTGGGAGTCATATCCGTCAGTTTCCTGAAATTCCGTATAAAAGTGGAAGGTGTTTCATATCCAACAGTAAGTCCCACATGCTCTATAGACCTGTCACCTCTTCTGATCAGCCTGCACGCCTCGTCTATGCGTACCATGTTCAGATAATCCACGGGTTTCATATGCATACTGCTCTCAAACATTCTGCGAAAATGGCTTTCCGACAGACCACAGGCATCTGCAACATCAGCCATTTTCACATCTTCGGCATAATGAAGATTGATATATTCGATGGCATCCCTCACAAATGTTGTGATCTTTGCTCCTCCAGCCCGCTCACGTTCCTCATCAAGGCGCAATACTTCTATAACAAAGGCTTTCAGATAACCTTTAAGGCTCTCCTTGTAGTACATTCTCTCATTACGGCACTCATCGATTATCTTGAGGATCAGTTCGTTAAGCCGCGGGTGATTTTGTGCTGTCTTAAGGGTTCCCCTCTTATTGATGATGCGTATTATCTGTTCCGCGGACAGATCTTCAGAGTCCATCTCGGCACGGATAAATTCCTTAATATCTATAAAAAGAAATTCCCATTTACATATATTCCCGGGTGCCGAAATAGTCGTATGCGGTATATTTTCCGGAATGACCGAGAACATATTATCGGAATACACATAGGTCCTGTCTTCAATCAGCAGCTCTCCCCTGCCGTGATAGCAGTATCCGATCTCAAGATAGTTATGGAAATGTAACATTCTCCCGTATCCGATACCGTATTCCTGCTCCCAGCCCTTTCCCAGCTTTGCAAGAACATAATCGCCCTTCGGTATTTCGTAAAACCTGAATTCCATCCGCGGTTTTTCTTTTGGCATAATCTTCTCCCTTACAAATGATAATTCTATTTTATCACAGAGGAGTCTCTTTAAGTATTCTGTGTTTTTTGACAGCAGATTTATAATTTTTTTTCATTGATATATAAAAAAATGTTATTACTTCCATAAAAATAATGATATAATTACCTTTAACTTGTTTTGTAACAAAATCTATGATTATTTTCCGGAGGTATTTGAATGGCAGTCAGTACGTTGGTTTACACGAATGACAATTGTGTGGGATGTAACAAATGTATCAGGACGTGCAGCGCTATGGGAGCCAATATCTCGACAGAGCCGAATGAAAACGGCAATTCAAGAATCGAGGTTGACGGATCGAAATGCATAGCCTGCGGAGCATGTTTTGATGTGTGCGAACATGCTGCAAGAGAGTATTATGACGATACGGAAAGATTCTTTGAAGATCTCAAAAAGGGTGAAAAAATATCCATCCTCATCGCTCCCGCTTTTAAGGCGGATTATCCGAAGGAGTATGAGAAGGTTCTCGGAGGTCTGAAAAAGCTTGGCGTAAACCGCCTGATCAGCGTATCCTTCGGGGCTGATATTACAACCTGGGGCTACATCAAATACATACAGCAGAACAACTATCTCGGCGGAATCTCACAGCCCTGTCCTGCGGTTGTGGGCTATATAGAAAGGTATCTTCCGGAACTTCTTCCTAAGCTGTTCCCGGTACAAAGTCCCGCCATGTGTGCTGCCATTTACGCTCACAAGGAAATGCACATCACGGACAAGCTTGCATTCATAAGCCCGTGTATTGCCAAGAAAATGGAAATTGATGATCCGAATAATCATGGATACATTAACTATAACGTTACTTTCAATCATCTGATGAAGTACATGAAAGAGAATAATCTTATGGGAAGTCCCACATCCGACGAGATCGAATACGGCCTCGGTTCAATATATCCCATGCCCGGCGGTCTTAAGGAAAACGTGTACTGGCTTCTCGGAAATGATGTGTTCGTCCGTCAGGTCGAGGGCGAAAAGCGTATGTACCATTATCTTCGGGAAAATGCCAACAGAATAAAATCATCCAAAACACCTTACCTCTTCATCGATGCACTTAACTGTGAGAACGGCTGTATCTGCGGAACGGGAACGGATCCCGTGATCACCGATACGGACGATCCGTTCTATAACATTCATGATATTCAGGAGAGTGTGAAGAAGTTCGAGAAGAAAGGTGCATGGGCAAGATATGCAACCCCTGCGAAACGTCTGGAGGCTCTTAACAAGCAGTTTGAAAAACTGAATCTGAATGATTACCTTCGCAAATACACAGACAGATCCCAAAGCTGCAAGCACAGTATTCCGAGTGATTCAGAGCTTGACAGAATATTCAGGGACATGAACAAGCTTGATGAAGCCTCACGTAAGGTCAACTGTTCATGCTGCGGATATGATACATGTTATGACATGGCTGTAGCCATTCATAACGGATTCAACCACAAATCAAACTGCGTACACTATCTGAAGGATCTTGTTGAAATCGAGAAACAGGAAGCTCAGGATATGGTCAGACATGAAAAAGCTCTCCTTGACAAGCAGCGTGATGAGCTTATGGAAACAATCAACGATATCAATATCCAATTCAATTCCCTTCGTGATTCCATTAATGATATGGCAAGAGGCAACTCCAACAATGCCGATGAAAGCCTTGTCATTTCAAACGAAATGAAGAATGTGGCCAAATTCTCCGTAACCCTCAATGAGTCAATAGACAATATCACGTCATATCTCGGAGAACTTACGGAAAATAACACAAGAGTCGTAGACATTGCCGACCAGACCAACCTTCTGGCACTTAACGCTTCCATAGAGGCAGCAAGAGCCGGTGAAGCCGGAAGAGGTTTTGCGGTTGTAGCAAGTGAGATCAACAATCTTGCCGCAGATTCCAAGGTGACTGCAGAAAACAGCGGCTCCGCAAACGCCAAGATCAAGGATGCCGTATCTACGATAGAAGCCGAAGCATCTGAGCTTGTCTCTATCGTAGAAAATGTTGACACCCGTATCAATAATCTTGCTGCAGCGACCGAAGAGATATCCGCATCGACACAGACCATAGCGGACATTGTGGAGCATGTTAAGGATTCTCTTCAGGCACTTGTGGACAATAATCAAACCGAATAAGTATTACCTTGCAACGAGCGTGTCCCCTTCGGCATCGATCGTAATAACATCGCCTTCCGA
>DGUG01000049.1 GCA_002394535.1 Lachnospiraceae bacterium UBA4316 | reverse complement strand
TCTTCTTCTCCAGTCTTCTTGCAAATTCCGGATATCTGCTTTTTAAATAAGGGCCCGAGATCGCAATGATAACGATAACGGATGATACGAGCTTGAGCATATAGGCCGGCATGTTAAACCTTAAGGCTATTGTATATACAAGCCTGAAAATAAAGGCTCCTATCACTGTCCCTATTATACGAAAACCTATTCTTCTGCTCCTGATAAATGTGCTTCCGATCAGAAGCGATGCAAGTGCTACCGTAACCATTCCGGAGCCTATATCAATATTAACGGATTTCTGGGACTGGGCCAGAAGGCAGCCTGATAACGCTGTAAATGCATTGGATACGCATAAACCGACTATTGTTGTCATTACGGGATTAACCGAAGAAGACCGTACCATATCCGGATTATTTCCGGTCGCCCTAATGGCAAGTCCGATCTTTGTTTTTAAAAACAGATACAAAAACGCTGCCACAACGATTGTGGCAACGCCTGATATCACAAGTTTTTCAAACCCGGTGAGATTTATACCGGACAAAAGGCCTGAAAGCTTTGTAAATACAGTATCGGTCCTGTTCATATTAAGGAGTGAACTTCCGCCCATGATACCGATATTTACTGAATACAGAGCCGTATTCATGATTATTCCGGCAAGCAGACTGTCAACACCCATCCGGGTCTGCAAAAACGCCGTAATAAATCCGGATGCCACTCCGGCAGCCATCGCCGCAATTATAGACAAATAAGGGTGTCCGGATATAGCAACCACCGCTCCCACGGCGGCTCCTAGTGTAAAGCAGCCGTCCGTGGAAAGGTCGCATACATTTAGCATTGAATAACTTAGGAATAATGCAAGCACCGTCAGGGAACTGATAAGTCCCAGTTCAAGTGCGGTTTGAAATAAAGGTAACATTAATTAAAATTCTCCGCTGTTGTTATTTCCTGAACTCTCAAGCAATATGGTGTAAATGCCTCTTTAACCGTTTCGTAATCAAGACCTAAGAGCTTACACGTATCGGTATTAACCGTTGCTGTTCCGTTATCAAATGTCATAACCGGTGTCTTGGCAGGATCATTGCCGTCTACGAGTATGCCCTTAACCATATTGGCGGTCTCAACACCGAGATTTGCGTAATCCACACCGTATCCTACAAAAGCTCCGTTAAGAGCGAAGGAATCAGCTCCTGTATAGTGAGGAATTCCTGCGTTTGCAAGTGTTTCGTATATTGTAAGTTCTGCTGTCATTACCGTGTTATCCGTCGGTGTAAATACGGCATCAACTCCGTCGGCAACCATTGCCTGGGCTGCAAGAGCAATCTCATCAACGTTAGTTCCCGTATGCTCCACATATTCTATTCCCTTGCCGTCAAGGTACTCCTTGGCCGCATTAATGGGAACCGTGCTTGCATCCTGGCTGATATCGTACAGAAGGCCGATCCTTTTGGCATCAGGATCATTGGCAAATATCAGGTTCATTACCGCATTTGTATCAAGATAATCACTTGTTCCGGTAATATTTGCACCGGGTGCATCATTTGATGCAACAAGTCCTGCACCCTCGGGATCGGAAACAGCCGCAAACACAACAGGAATATCCTTCCCTTCGGTAAGTGACTGCATAGTCATTGCAACCGGAGTAGCCACGCCGATCATAAGATCAACATTATCCGCAATAAAGTTTGCAACTATCTGATTAAGCACATTCGCATCAGCATTGCAGTTATCGTATGAAACTTCAAATTTGACATTATTCTCTTTTCCAAGTGTTTCAAGCTGGGCTTGGATATTGTCAACGATCTGGTTAAGTGAAGCATCATCAACGTAATTACAGATACCCACCTTGTAGGTTGTGCCCGATTCCACAGCTCCGCTCTCACTAGCGGAAGCGCTTGTGCCTCCCTGTGCTGCGCAGGCACTCATTCCAAGTGCAAGTGCAGCTGTTGTTAACAGTACAGTAACTTTTCTCATGATCTTTTTCATTTTCCTGTCTCCTTTTCCTGTTTGAAATCTACGCCGTCTATTGGCGCGGTTTTGGTTGGTATCGGGACAGTCTCATAACAAATAAAAAAACCTGTCCCATGTCACTTGTGTGCTGGGACAGGATAAATGATCTCCTGCGGTGCCACCCGGCTTGATGCATCTGCATCCACTCAACGCATACCAACATATGCTGACTTTGTTAACGAAGTGTCTGCTCCGTCTCCCATACTCACCCGAAGGTTTTCTGTTTGCCCTCGAAAGTCCATTCAATCCTGTGTTCTTTACCGCAATCCCACCGCCTGCGGCTCTCTTCTAAGAATTGACAAGACCTACTACTCTTTCTCATAGGTTTGTACAATTATATACCACTATGAAATACCGTTGTCAACATTCTTTTTTAAATTTGCTTTTATAACACCCGACAACTCTTCTATCTTCATGGGCTTGCTAAGGTAATCGGAAAACCCGTTTTCAATATACATTTCCTTGGCTCCGGCTATGGCATTTGCTGTTAATGCAATATAAGGTGTATCGTTGTTAAGATTACCTGCAAGTTCTTTTGCGCGCTTAAGCGTTTCTATGCCGTCCGGTTCAGGCATCATATGATCGAGCAGGATAATGTCGTATTTTTCCTTTTGGATCAGATCGAGCATTTCCAATCCGCTTTTACAGGTAACAACATCAGCGTGAAGGACCTTGAGCAGCCCCCCTGCAACCTTAAGATTCATTATGCTGTCATCAACAACCAGAACTTTAACACCATTCAGATCATCAAGGATATCTTCATCCGAGCCCGCATATGTTACGGTATTGTTTTTTTCAATATCCCCTATTGGTGTACTGTCGGCAACATCCTGGGGTATACGAACTATAAAATCGCTCCCTTTACCGTATGTACTTACACAGTCGATCGTACCGCCCATCAGCTTTATAAGATTTGCGGAAATCGCAAGACCCAGTCCCGTGCCTTCTATAGATCTGTTCTTAGCATGATCAAAGCGTTCAAACTGCATGAACAGCCTGCTCTTATCTTCATCTTTTATTCCGATTCCGGTGTCTTTTACGGATATGCATAAATCGATCCTCTTTTTATCGGTTTTCTCTTCCTTTACCGTAAAACATATGCTGCCTTTTTGTGTATATTTGACAGCATTACCTAACAGATTGATCAGAATCTCACGCAGACTTTTCTCATCTCCGATAAGCTTCGAAGGAAGATCATCGGAAATGTTCCTCTCAAATCTCAAGCCTTTCTCATCGGTTTTAACGCTTATCATGGTTATTATGTTATTGATAAGCTGCCTTGTATCATATTCGGCATTGATTATCTCCATCTTGCCCTGTTCTATCTTGGAAAAATCAAGAACATCACTTATTATCTCAAGCAGAGCATTTCCGGCGTCTTTGATGTTACGGGCATATTCCGTGATTTTAGGATCGGTATCCTCACGAAGTATCAGTTCATCCATTCCGAGTATTGCATTTATCGGAGTACGTATTTCGTGGCTCATGTTTGCAAGAAATGTGGTCTTCGCATTATTTGCCTTCTGAGCCTCAATTGTCACCGCTCTCATCTCGCTTATTCTCTTTACTTCATAGTAAACAGCATTGACAAGCAGCAACATAAGGCCTATGGCAACAAATATGCCGTCGTTTGTGTGAAGAGTGAGATTCAGGTGAATGATCTCAATGATACCAAGAAGCGTAAAAGCACTATAACCAAGAGCAATAATAGAATTTTCCTTATGTTTTAATACATAGGTGTCATAAATGATAACTACAAACAGGAATACGGCAACTATTGCGATCGTGATATTTCCTATTGGCATTGTTGTGGAAAAATCTGCTATTCCGCAAAAATGCAAAATACTCATAACGGTAAAATTAGCCACGATCATAACGTAGATAACATCCGTAGCCTTGCGGTATCTATGCCCGGTAATACAGTCGATATAAGCTGCAAACGGGAACGGGACGATCATTATGACCAAAAAGGCGGTAATACCGTCAACAAAATAATTACGGAAGAATACAGGATATGTAAGATTATCAAGAATCAGCCAAAAAGCGCCGCCAAGTACACCAAGACTTAAGTACCAAAGAGGGAACGGACGCCGTCCTCTTATTCTGTATACCAAGCAAATAGCGACTATAACTATTCCGAATGTGATAATGGCAAAGCTCAAAAACAGGATAAGAATATTTTCGTGTATAAGATTTGTAACAAACCCCAAACGGTTTCCGAGGTATATTTCTCCTAATAAATATTGATCGGTATTATAGTTTTCCCGCTCGATGACCAGTTTTTTTCCGGCATCTGCACAGCGAAGGGTAACGGATACCCATTGGGATTTAACAGTTCTTCCGAGAGCCGAATAGCTGATACTATAACTGTTTCGCAGTTCTCCATCAATATAAGCATCAAGATCACGGCTTGTCTTAAAGAACAGGCAGGTACCTTCCTGTATCTCATCGGGAAGTGTCAATTCAAGATGAATGGTATCGATCCCTTTCACGTTGATCGAATCATTCGTTCTGTATGTGGATGTGACACCGTCCGGATCCGTGTAGGTCCAGACGGCATCATACACATTACAGGTACTGTTATATAATGACTGATTTCTGATATAAAACTGTCCATAGATAAAGATAATAAGAGAAAATAAAGAACAAAGGCCAACCCATATCTTTATTATGTATTCCAAATTGTTTGAAGTTTTGCCGGTATCTCTTTTATCCATAATATCTCTATGTCCTGACACAGATCATCTGCCTAATTTGCGCGCAAAACTTGCCAGATGATCGGGGATCTTAATAGTCTGAGGGCACACCTGTTCACAGCTGTGACAGGTAACACAGCATTCCGGCTGCTTGTCGGCAGGAAGCGATGCAAGAGCCATCGGAGCGATAAAATCACCGGATCCGGCTACCATCGCCTCATTATACAGTTTGAGAAGGAACGGAATATCGAGCTTCATCGGACAATGTGAAACACAGTAATGGCATGCCGTACAAGGTACTGTTGTTTTCTTTATCATACCGTCAGCAATGTCAAGTATCAGATCCATTTCCTCTTTGTTAAGAGGCTTATTAGTCTCAAATGTTGATATGTTGGCTTTAAGCTGATCCATGTTCGACATTCCCGAGAGAATAACAGCTACACCTTCAATTGACTGAAGGAAACGAAATGCCCATGCAGGTACATCCTCATCAGCTCTTACAGCATGAAGTTTTGCGGTATCTTCATCGGAAAGAGTTGCAAGCTGACCACCCCTTAAGGGTTCCATTACCCATATGGGAATATTGCGGTCATTAAGTAATTCAACCTTGCCTTTCGCATCCTGGAACAGATAATCAAAGTAATTCAGCTCGATCTGGCAGAACTCCATATCTTTTCCGTAAGCATCAAGGAATCTTGTCATATTAGCGATATCCCCGTGGGCTGAAAAGCCCAAATGTTTGATCCTTCCGTTTCGCTTCTGCTCCATCAGATAATCATAAATACCAAATTTAGGATCAAGGTAAGAATCAATATTCAGTTCGCATACATTATGGAACAGATAAAAGTCAAAATAATCCACCCGGCATTTCTTCAGCTGTTCCTCGAATATTTCCTCAACATGGGGCATATTGTTAAGATCGTAGCCGGGGAACTTTGATGCCAGATAAAAGCTGTCCCTGTCGTATTCCTTGAGCAGTTCTCCTACAACAAGTTCGGAATTGCCGTTGTGATAACCGTATGCGGTATCATAATAATTGATTCCGTTCTCCATGCAGTACTTGATCATTTCACGGGTTTGCTCTTTATCTATCCTGCTGTCGTCATTATCAATAACAGGCAGGCGCATATTGCCCATTCCAAGCTGCGAAATCTTTAATCCTTGAAAATCACTGTATATCATTCCCTATACTCCTTGATTAATAGTTACAACATGTTTCATTCGGGTAATAACCACAGTCTTTACCCGTAATTTAGACTACTGCATAAAATTATACTATATAATTTCCTATTTTGGCACGATTTTTGACAATAAAATCTGCTATAATACACCCATGGAACTTCAAAGACTTTTAAGCCTTACAAGAAAAGCGCTTGATGATTACAATCAGATAAATGACGGGGATAAAATAGCCGTGGGAATATCGGGAGGCAAAGACTCCCTTACACTTTTGTACGCACTGTCGGAGCTAAGAAGATTTTATCCCCACAAATATGAATTGATCGGCATAACAGTAGATCTCGGGCTGCCGGGATTCGACACCTCAAAGATCAGTGAATTGTGTAGCAGACTGGATGTTCCTTACCATGTGGTCAAAACCGATATTTACGATATAATCTTTAACAGGCGCAAAGAAAGCAATCCATGCAGCTTATGTTCAAAAATGAGGAAAGGTTCTCTTAACGAAGCCATTTTAAACCTGGGCTGCAATAAAGTCGCATACGGACATCACAAGGACGACATTGTTGAAACATATCTGATGTCGCTCATATATGAAGGCAGGTTCCACACCTTTAAACCCGTAACTTTTCTTGACAGAACGGGGATCACTGCGATCAGGCCTCTGTTGTACGTTAATGAATCCGATGTGATAGGATTTGCAAATAAAATGAACCTGCCGGTTGCAGGAAAATATTGTCCGGCTGACGGCTTTACAAAGCGAGAATATGTCAAGGAACTGCTCAAAAACCTTAATCATGATGAGCCCGGGGTCAAAGAAAGAATTTTTACTGCCATCAGAAACAGCGATATAATGACGTCATCCGAATAGTATCAGGAAATATTACGGGGTAAATAATAATAGGTTAATATTAAGGGGTCGGGTATGGATAATTTAAACTATCATGACAAGAAAAATGCGGAAAACATGGTCAAGCTAAGGGAACTTATGACCACTCTTCCACCTTTTTGCAGAGAATTTTTCCTTGGAATTAAGGATACTACATCTACAAGAACAAGACTGGCCTATGCATACGATCTGAGGCTCTTCTTCGAATATCTCCACGAAAATCATCCAAGATTCAAAAACTGTGATATTACGGAATATGAAGTTAAATGGCTGGATGAAGTAAAGGCTCTTGATATTACGGAATATCTTGATTATCTGTCATACTACGAGAAGGATGATGAAGCAATAACAAATGAAGAACGTGGTAAGCAAAGAAAACTGGCATCTCTTCGAAGCTTCTATAAATTCTTCTTCAATTCGGAGATTATTGAGAAGAATCCGGCTGCACTGGTCTCTATGCCCAAACTTCACAAGAAGGAAATAATACGTCTCGATCCTGACGAAGTCGCTCTCCTATTAGATCACGTGGAAAACGGGGATCATATGACCAAGCAACAGGCTGCATTCCATGAGAAAACGAAGGTACGTGATCTGGCTCTTGTTACTCTTCTGCTGGGAACGGGTATCCGAGTGTCGGAATGTGTGGGCCTTGACATAAAGGATGTGGATTTTAAAAACAACGGTATACTGATCCGGCGTAAAGGCGGATATGAGGCAGTTGTTTACTTCGGGGAAGAAGTTGAAAAAGCTCTTAAAGAATACCTGAAAGAGCGAAACAGCATAATTCCCGAAAGCGGTCATGAAAATGCACTGTTTCTGTCGATGCAGAATAAACGTCTGTCCGTCCGTGCCGTGGAAAAGCTGGTTAAAAAATATGCATCAGCGGTGACTTCATTAAAAAAAATAACGCCTCATAAGCTGAGAAGTACCTACGGCACCAGCCTGTATCGTGAAACCGGGGATATCTACCTGGTAGCAGATGTACTGGGCCATTCAGATGTAAACACAACCAAGAAACACTACGCCGCACTTGAAGATAACAGGAGACGTATGGCTGCAACTGCCGTCA
>DGUG01000226.1 GCA_002394535.1 Lachnospiraceae bacterium UBA4316 | reverse complement strand
ACGATCGAGAATATCAAGATACTGCGCGATAACCAGATAATGATAGCTCTTGATGATTTCGGAACAGGATACACATCTCTCGGACAGCTGATGAATCTTCCGATCAACCTTGTGAAGATAGACAAATCGCTTATAGATAACATTCTTCGCAATGATGTGAATACGGACTTCGTCAAGTCTATTATCTACATGGGACATTTGATGGATGCGGAGGTTATTGCCGAAGGAGTGGAGCATGACAATCAGGTTGAATGCCTGAAGACGCTTGATTGTGACTTTATTCAAGGCTACATCTGGGGTCGCCCGATGGAATATGACGAAGCCAGAGAGCTTGCCTTCGGCGTCTACGATCAGTCTCGGTAAAGAGTTATATCGTCTTATGTGGCGTGTTTATAGGGCTACTGTTAAAGTTGCACAATTTTATTTGCGCAACTTTGTTTATTTTTCAGGGGTAATTTTTTGCGAAAAAAACAGACAAAAATGAACCTTTTTTACAGGAAGGAGAGTCATTATTGATATAAAGGGGAAAGGGGATACTATGCGTGTATACCCGTACCCGAAAGTATATATTAACCGAAAACCCAACAGGAAAGGGAACAAGGAGAGAATTATGAGGACAAAGAGAAATTGGCTTAGAACCACGATCGCGATGTTAACCCTCGTCGCAACAGTGCTTGAGACAGGCTTTTCATCTGTTCAGACATTTGCTGCCGAAATCACGACCGAGGACGGTATCGTTGTTAATAACGATGCGGTCAAAGAGACCGGAGAAAACCTTGATATCACCGTTGAGCCTGATGATGGAGGCCAGACGGATTTTGAGGTAGTTGAAGCTTCTGCGGACGAAGAGTTCGTGGAGACCGTAGAAGAGACTCCGGAGGTTGAAGAGTATTCCGAGGAAGTTCCGGAAGAGGCAGAAGTCTTCGAAGAAGCTGAAGAACTTCTCAAAGGAACCCTTGATGTTTCCGATAGTGGGATCACCGGTTCCGGGTACGATGATATCTCCGTATATGTCAATACAGACGAACTTGACAACAGGGACAAGTTCCGCATTGATTTTACAGGTCCTGCAAGTGCATCATACAACCCGGTTCTCAATGAAGACCTTGATAAGACCAATGACGGAAGATACGATTTCGACAGCCTTGAAGGCGGCGAATTCTCTATCCGTGCCAATTCCTCAGATGATGTTATCCTTTCCTATACATATAATGAAGACGGATATCCTTTGATCGTTGTTGAGAGCATACCGGCTGAGAAGGTCCTTACGACCAAGACTCTCACATCAACGAACGGGGACGAGATAGAAGCAATAAGCGGTGAAGGATTCGATTCCATCACTGTTAAGTTTAATGCCGAAGAATTATCAGACAAAGCATCATTCAAGCTCTTCGTAGAGAGCGACGCCGCAGCAACAGTTAACGGCAAGGACGCTTCGGAAGGAATAAGCGGACTTGGCAAGGACAGCGACCAGTTAACCATTGAAGATCTTGATGAAGAAAGCTTTGTTGCATACGTTGTATCTGATGACGAAGAGATTAAGATCAAGTCTATCGTAAACATCGACAGCGTTGAGGACGCAGTAGCAGTCATCACTGTTGATAATGAAAACACCAAGAGAGTATATGAATACGAAGACAATAAGGTCAAGGTTACGGCAACACTCGAGAAGGCAGACGCAGTTCCCGATGATGCCTATTTTGGGGTTACACCTCTTACAGAGGAGGAGTCTGAGAAGTACCTTGAGGCATTGAACAAGGACAAAGATGTCGAGAACGGAGACATCCTTGCAACAGCTGAAAATACGTTACTTTATGATATCGGTTTCTACACGGATGACACCAAGGCCGAAGAGATCGAGCCTGAAGAAGGTTCTGTCAGAGTCAGCATCGAATTTAAGAGAGATCAGCTTGCTGAAGATCTCGGTGCTGTAGATGACGATGAAGTAACGGTCACACATATCGTTGAGGAAGGTTCAACTATCACAACAGAAACTGTTGACGTTGATGCTTCGGTAGAGGACGGAGTTGTTGAATTTGAAACAGACAGCTTCTCACTTTGGGCTATCCAGACGGATGGTACACTCAAGTTCCAGACAGGTACCGAAAGAGATTTCAAGAAGGCACTCGGCGCCAACGTTAATTACGGTATTGTATCCAATTCCATCAACCTCAGAGGACATAATGAGACGAACTTTGCGACAAAGGTCTTAAAGGGCGATGTTGCAATGAACTCGTGCAAAAACGATGGCGGCGGTACAGGATTCACTTATATCGGCGCATATGAGGGTAATTATTTCAAACTTACGGATAACGGTAATAAAGGTAAGGTACTTATATATACGACGCCTGAGGCGGCTGCTAAATTTAACTCGGATCAGGAGGCTAGCGGCACACTTGTCGACACTGTAAGTTACAGCCAGGATGAGATCAATACGCTCGTTGATGAATTGATCGGTGAAGCACAGAGAAATGCAGATGCGATGTTCGGCGAGAAGAATTCATATGATTTTGGCAAATTTAAGGACAGGATCAATACCAATTCCGGAGATAAGATGTATTATCTTGACCTTACGCAGTGGGGTAGCGGCGACGGAACATACTACTTCAATTTCGATAACGGAGAGTTCGGTGACTGGTCCGGAAGTACGAACGGTCTGAAGATCAAGATGACATCCAAACAGACTGTTGTTTTCAATATTCCTGATAAGAATGTTATTCTTGATCAGAATGTCGGACTCATTATAGATAATAAAGATTATTCTCCGAACGGAACACAGCCCATGATCTCTGAGCATCTCATCTACAACATGCCCAAGGCTGAGACCGTTACCTTCCGGGGTAATGTTGACGGGGCATTCATCTGTCCCAAAGCAGAGATTGAAGTTAACAATACAAGCGGCGGTTGGCTCGTTGCCAAGGACGTTGCCAAGGTAGGCGGAGCTGAGTGGCACTGCACATGGCATGATATGCCTGAGACAAAAACGGAAGAGAAGGGCTTTGACTTCAGAATATCCAAAGCATTCGACGGTCCCTGGCCCGAGGAAGGATTCACCTTCAAGATTGAGCCGTTTACGGGCTATGACGATCAGGGAAACAAGCAGGATGATAATCCTGTAATGCCTGAGAAAAACCTGATCACTATATATGAGAACTCGCCGGGTCACAGTGCGTCATTCGGTAGGATCACCTTGGATGCCCAGAAGGTATATGACCGTGGGAGCGATGCTTCCTGGTACTGGCACGAGGACGTACATTGCTTAAGCTTTATGTACAAGATCACCGAAGTGATCCCCAATCCCAAGAGACCCGGTATCACATATCAGACAGAACCCTGGTATGTCAAGCTGTGGATCAATGCTTATCATTATAAGTACGGAAATCTGGATGTTTATAAGCTCCGCATTGAACCCAAGACAAAGATGACGAAGCACAAAGAGTGTCTCCCGATCAAGGATCGTCCGATAGAGTTTGTAAATACTTACAAGCCTTCGGGAGCACGCGTTCAGTTTGAAGGTATCAAGAAGATCAATGATGATAATACTGCGGTGCCTGCAAATACAACGTTCAAATTCTCTTTGTATGAGTACGGCGGTAAAAGCAAATTCAAAGAGAACAAGGCCATACAGACCAAAGCGAATGTCGGATCAAGCATAACATTTGATCCTATTGATCTGACAATCAGAAACGGACAGACCTCTGATTATTGGCTGTATCTCATTAAGGAGACCGAGTGCAAGGCTCCGTATGAGAAGGACAAAGGGGCTTATGTCGTAAAGGTTACCGCCAATGTTGTAAACGGCGAAGTTAAAACGAATGTCGAGTATTATCGGTTTGAGAATCCCGAAAACGGTTATAACTGCGTCAGCGTTATAAATGGTGATAATACGTTCAAATTCGGCGGATCCAAGTTTGTATTCACAAATAAATACAGCGCAACCGGAAAGGCTGTATTCTACGGTAAGAAGACCCTTAAGGGACGTAAGATAACAAAGAGCGACAAGTTCACGTTCAAGCTTTCAAGCACGGACGACACGCAGGAGAAGGCAAACCAGACCAAGGAGTTCTCCGGCCCCGAAGCAGCCGCTTTCAACTTCAAGTTCAATTTTGATGAACTTTCATACAGCGAGAAAGATATAGGTAAGACCTATCATTATGTTATAGAAGAAACAGCTGTTAACAGCCAGAACATCACTGTTTCTTCGACCAAGCACAATGTGTCGGTTACGATTACCGATACCGATATGGACGGTAAACTCGAGGTCGATCAGCATGATTTTGCTACATGCCTGAAGCCTGCAGAGTTCGAAAACCTTTACAATGCCGCAGGCAATATAGTATTCCAGGCGGAGAAGGAATATGCCGAAAATACAGCTCTGTCAACGAGCCGGTCGTTCAGTTTCATCCTCAAGGAAATTGAGGGTAACACCGTAAAATCGTCAATGACGAAGTCTGTTACAGGTCCCGGTACCGTAACATTCCTTGAGAACGGGAAGACATCAACATATGATTACAAGCTTACAGATCTTCCCAAGAACACTGATGGAACATACGGAAGCAGAACATACAATTATACGATCAACGAAGTAGTTCCCGATGGTGCTGTCGATATCGAAGGCATGCCCGGCAAGAAGCTCCATGAGGGTATCATTTATGATGCACGCACATACAGGATCAAGGTTGTTGTATCGGATAACGGTGACGGAACACTTAAAAAGGATATTTATGGTGCATATGATGCGGAACCGACAGATTCCAATGTGATCACGACAGTCGATCCGTCATTCATCAATGACTACATGATATCCGAGCCCGTAAAGGAGCCTATCACAGGTAAGAAGACTCTTAGCGGAGGCGCAACTCTTGAAAGAGAGAAATTTGAATTCAAGCTTGAAGCGGGCGATGACGTGACAACACAGGCTATCGCTGCAGGCGATGTTGTTATGCCTTCAGCTACTACCGTAATGAACGGTGTACCGGCTACACTCGCTGTTGATGCGTTCAAGTTTGACGATATCACATTCAAGACAACCGGAACGTTCAAGTTCAGGGTAACCGAGGTTGTTCCCGCTGATACGGGCAACATGGTTTATTCCACAGCCGAGTATTTTGTTACCATTAAGGTAACTGACAACGGCAAGGGTGCTCTTGAGATTCTGAAGCCCGAAAATAAGAAGATCCAGAAGACCGGAACGGAAGGATATGTAAATGAGATCGGATTTGTAAATACGCCTTACAATCCGGGCAGCATTCCTCTGTTTGCCCATAAGGATCTGACAGGCAGGACGATCGAAGCAAACCAGTTTACCTTCAGACTCAAGCAGGGCGAAAACCTGATCGAAGAAGCAAAGAATGATGTAAACGGTAATGTTTCGTTCACGGCACTTCCGTTCACATACAGCGATCTTAACAAGCAGCCTTCAAAGGACTTCTTCTATACGATAGAGGAGGTTATTCCGGAGGGCGCTGTTAAGCAGGACGACGGAACATACAAGAAGAACGGATATACCTATGACGGACACATCGAAAATGTAACAATAAACGTCAAGGATCTGGGTGACGGAAATCTTGAAATTACTGCCAATAATGCAACGGAAACGAACCCGGCCAGGTTCGAGAATGAATACCATGCAGAGGGTCATATCGATTTAGGCGGAACCAAGAAGATCACCGGAAGAGAGTTTGATTCCTCGGATTCAGGAAAGTTCTTTGCCGAGCTTTATGAAGGGGATAAGTTCATAGAGAAGGTTCCCATAACGAAGGATACCAAGCTTTTCGGAGAAAACGGCGGAGAGTTTAATTTCACTACGCTTAATTATACGGAAGCTGATCTTAACGGCCAAAAGACGGCTTACAAGTACTATACGATCAGTGAAGCGGATGAAACAGTTCCCGGTATCACAAACAGTACTGAGATTTATACTGTAAAGGTAACTCTGACTGATAACGGAGACGGAACGATAACAGCCGTTAAGGACAAAGAGCCCGATGCAGTATGCTTTAACAACACTTTCAATGCAGATGGTAAGACTCACTTTGTTGCAAGAAAGAAAGTAAACGGTGAATATAGCGAAAACAGGAAGTTCTCATTCGAACTGTACAGCAAGGACAGTGCGGGCAACTATACGGTACTTGAGGATACGAAGAAGAATGAGGATGGCGGGTACATCACGTTCAAGGAACTCAAGTTTACCGAGGCGGATGTTGCAAAGAGCCCTGTTGAATACCTGATCAAAGAGAAGGCTGAGACTATTGAGGGATACACTCTGAGCACTGCTACCTACATTGCGAAAGCATTTATCTCCATAGATACGGAGACAGGCAAACTTGTTGTTGACAAGAAATATTACGATTCAACCGGAACCAACCTCATCGCAGAAGGTGACGCATATGTTGAATTCGACAATACCTACAAAGCAACAGGAAAGATTTCTCTTGAAGCCAAGAAGACTCTTGTAGGAAGAGACATCACTGAGGCAAATAAGTTCACGTTCGATCTCTATGATCAGACAGGAACACTTGTCAATTCCGCAAGCGTGACCAGCGCCCAGGCAGGTAAGCAGGCGACAGCCGTATTCCCTGAGATGACTTACACACTTAAGGATATGGTTAATGCCATAGGCGATGGTAAGTATGGCGTTTACTACACAATGAAGGAGCGCATTCCTGAAGGCGCCGCAGGTCCTTTTGCTGACGGAACATACAAGAAGGACGGATACACATATGACGGAACGGTCTACAATATCGTTGTAACCCTTAAAGATGACGGCAAGGGTAATATCGATACCGACTGGTATGCATACAAGGAAGGCGAGACATATGAGACACCGGGATTCTGGGAAAGAGTACTCGGATTCATCACTGGTAAAGGAGTAGGAAAGGATACCGGATTTACCAACACATATGAAGCTGAAGGATCACTTGATCTTAGAGCATTAAAGACTCTTACGGGCAAGGCTCTGTCGGCAGGCGACTTTACATTCCTTCTTACAGGTAAGGATGAGAACGGAAAGACGCTCAAGCAGGAGAAGTCAAATGATGCAGCCGGCAATGTTGTATTTGACAGGATCACTTACACGAAGCCCACTAAGGCCGGTGAAAGCTATGAATACACCATTACGGAGCTTGTACCTGAAGGGGCAGAGCAGGTAGACGGTATTTGGGTACTTGACGGTGTCAAGTATGATCCTACACCGTATACGGTAAGTGTAACTGTTTCCGATAATGATAACGGTAAGCTGACTGTCAGTGCCGTTATAAGCGGAAATGGAAAGACTACATCCGTATCCGGCACAGAGGTAACAGAAGGCGATAAGGTAATCAACCTTTGCAAGCCTGAGCCTGTGGATTTTGTTAATACATATGATACAAAGCCTATTACAGTAGTACCGGGTGGAGAGAAAGAGCTTGTAGGACGTGCTCTTTCCGATGGCGAGTTCAGCTTCACCATGGCAAGCGCCGCAAGAAATCCTAAGAAATACAATAAAACAGTTAGGAATGTAGGAACAACCATCACATTCCCGGAGATCAAATTTGAATTCTCCGATATGAAGAACGAGGATGGTACCTACGCAGACAGAAAAGAATTTGCATATACGGTCAAGGAAGATATTCCGGCTGATGCCGACAAGCTTCCGGGCGTGACGTATGATGATTCTACTTATAATGTAGTCATCACTGTCACCAACAGTAAAGGAAAGCTTACAGCGTCTGTAACAAGTAACGAGATCTCTGTACTTGCAAGTAAGTTGGCTACGTTCCATAACGTATATAATGCAAACGGCTCGGTTTCGTTTGAAGTTCAGAAGCTTGTTCAGGGAACAGATGATAATACAAAGGAATTTGAGTTTGTTCTTACGGACGAGAATGGCAAGACATATACAACAAAATGCAAGGCCAACGAGACCAAGACCATAGCTTCGTTTGATTATAAGCTTGATGATCTTGTTAAGCATGCGGACGGAACTTACAAGACTTATACGTACACAGTCAAGGAAACCAAGGTTGACAACGACGGTTATAAGTACAGCACAGATGTTTATGATGCTGTTGTGACCGTTAAGGATATCGGAAGCGGAGAGCTTGATGTCGATAAGGTCATCAAGAAGAACGGTGAGCAGATGTTCAATCAAGACGGAACACCTTATACCGGCAAGATGATATTCACCAACGTATACGAGGCTAAGGGAGATGTTGTTATTCCCGGAACCAAGGAAGTTACCGGCAGAGATCTTACGGATGGAGAATTTACATTTATCCTTGAGAAGAAGGATGAGAACGGAGATTATCAGCAGATTGCTGAGACTACCAACGCCGGAGGAAAGTTCTCATTCAAGCAGGAATACACTCAGGATGACATAGGCAAGACATACTTCTACAGAGTAACTGAGGTCGAACCCGATGATGCTGAGAAAGCTAAGCTGGGACAGTCAAGCATTAAGTTTGATAAGACGATCTATGACGTTGAAGTCAATGTTAATGATAACCTCGACGGAACGCTTGACGTTGTTAAGACTATAACCAATGCAAGCCAGAACAATACGACGGCGGACAGTTGCTCATTTATCAATCCGGATGTTAAGCCCAACTCGGTTCACTTTGAAGTTGAAAAGACTCTTACAGGTAAAGCGATCGCGGACCATATGTTCGAGTTTACCCTTACCGGACCGGATCAGAACCAGAGTGTATGGAACACTGGGACAAAGGCTGTCTTTGATGACATCGAGTATACACTTGCCGATGTTGGAAAAGAATATACCTATACGATCAGAGAAACGATCTTTGATCTGAATAACGGTATTAAATACGATGATACTGTATATACAGCTAAAGTTGAGGTTTCCAACAATAATAATAAGGTAGCTACAAAAGTTACGCTTACAAATAATAAAAAAGAAGGTGAGACCACTTACCTTGATGGCTCCGTAACGGATATTAAGTTTACAAACAAGTATGAATCATCCACAAAGGTGCCTCTTGGCGGGTCCAAGGAACTTTCCGGATTTGTTGACGGAGGAACAACTCTTGGAACGTATACATTCGTTCTTGCGGATGAAAACGGAAATGTGGTCAAGGTAGGAGATAAGGAGCAGAAGGTAACGGTTACTCCTAAGAATGCTACCGAACCTACGGATTACCATTTTGATGAGCTTGTATTCACGCAGCAGGATTATCTTGATTCTGCAAGCAACGGACATAAGTTCAAATATACGGTCTATGAGGAGATCCCTACAATAGATCAGAGGACCGGAAACGTCACATATGACGATGGTCATTATGATATTACCGTTGAGCTTTACTATGATGCGGACGGACTTCTTCAGGCAAGGACTTCATCCACGAGGAACGTCGATCCTGCGACCGGACTTGTATTTACGAATAAGTACAAGGCTGAAGGAGAGGAGATAATCGACGGTGTTAAGACCGTAACAGGTAAGAGACTTGAAGATGCTTCATATGAATTCTCACTTTCGGAGAAGGATAGTGACGGCAAAGAGACCCTTATAGAAACAGTTAAGAATAAGGGCGACAAGTTTACATTTAAAAAGCTTCAATATACTCAGAAGGATATCGGCGAACATGTTTATGTTGTAAGAGAGATCGCAACAATAGACGGAACTACGCTCGATCCTACGGAATATGAAGTTAAGATCACTGTAGGAGAAGGCAAGGACGGTAAGCTCAGTGTCCGTAAAGAGACAAGCAAGATACCGGCTACAGGTGAGCCGAGCACGCTTGGTGTTAATGATGCCATCACATTTGACAACCAGTTTAATGCAGAAGGAAGCATTCCTCTTGATGGCGAGAAGATCATGAAGAACCAGCCTCTTAAGTCAGGTGATTTCTGGTTTGTTCTGAAAGATGAGAGCGGCAAAACGCTTCAGAGAGTAACATGCGGTAATGCAGATCTTGATATGAAGACATTTACTTCCGAATCTGCGTTCAAGTTTGAGGATCTTTCATATACGCAGGAGGATCTTAAGGCTTCTGACGGAAGTTACCTTGATGAGATCAAGAAGTACTACACGATCGAAGAAGAGGTCGCATCAAAGGCCGGAGTAACCTATAGCAGGGAAGCGTATGTTGTTGAAGTCAAGATCGTTAACAACAAGACTTTGAAGCTTGATGTTACTAAGAGGATAGTTGCCAAGAAGAATACCGAGTATTCAGGCGATTCAAGGACGGGTCTTATCAACAGAGTTAAGGATCTGTTCAAGATAAATGGTACCGCTAAGAATGATGATGTTGTATTCGAGAACGAGTACGATGCTGTGTGCGAGATCGATCCGCCCGTATTTACCAAGCAGATATTCGGTATGAAGATCAAGAGAGGTATGTTCTGGTTCAACATTGATTCTGATGACGGCCTTGCCAGCATGGGCGAACTCGAGAAGGGATACCATAGGCATGTACTTAACGGATACAGCGTAAGCGGAGCTGAATGGCCTAATGCCGGTGAGATAGCGGTAGATGATCTCAAGATCAAATATACTGATCTGTTGGCGTTTGATGATGTGAAGATAACACCGGCAACCGAGACGGAACCCCGAAAGGTAGAGAAGACATTTGTCTTTACTGCAACCGAGGATATGAAGTCGAGCGTACCTGGTGTAACTAATTCGCCTGCGGTATTTAAGCTTGAGTTTACCGTTTATGATATCGAGGACGGCAAGCTTCATGTGACAACACCTGATGGAACAGGTAAACCGAAGTGGGTACAGGAAACAGAGAATGCATTGTCGGATGAAGAGTACAAGGATGTATTCCTTAACATCTTCAATCAGGAAGGGTCTATAGACCTTGTGGGTGTCAAGAAACTTGATGGTCGTAAACTTACGAAAGATGATAAGTTTGAGTTTGTTCTGACAGATGATGCAACAGGTAAGACAGCTAAGGTTAATAATACCAATGATAGCTTTGGTGTACCGAGTGTTGTTGCCTTCAATGCCTCCGAGATTGACTTCCTTAACTATAAGTGGGGAGCATTTGAGGATGAAAACAAAGAACTTAAGGAATACGATGACAGAGGTGATCATACTTATACCGTCGAGGAAACATATTTTGATCAGAACGGTATTGTAAGCGACACTTCTAAGTTTAAGATAACCGTAAGCGTTACAGAGGCATTTGATGCTGACGGAAATCCGCTCCTAGATGC